>JAYVXP010000294.1:0-9894 GCA_043785125.1 Bacteroidia bacterium | reverse complement strand
TTGCGTAGCCCGTAGGAGAATCGAACTCCTGTTACCAGAATGAAAATCTGAGGTCCTAACCGTTAGACGAACGGGCCATTTTCTTGAAAAAGTGTCGCAAAGATAGATTTCCAATAGGGATTTGCAAAAAGCGCCAAACTATTATTTTGTTTTACCAGGCTAAAGTTGCCCTTTGCAAACCGTTGAAATCCCGTCTGGAAAAATAACCGGCATTCCTGCACGCCAACATTGGTTTTGGTCGTGGCGTCCTTTAATTTTGCCACCGCCTGCGCAACAGGCAGTATCTCAAAATTAACGCCCTAATAAAAATGACAAAAATTGGTATTAACGGATTTGGACGCATCGGCCGTCTCGCCTTTCGGGCTGCAGTCAACCGCCCCGACATCGAAATAGTAGGCATCAATGACCTCGTGGACCCTGAATACATGGCCTACATGCTTAAGTATGACTCTACCCATGGAAAGTTTAACGGAACGGTAGAAGTGAAAGACAAACACCTGGTGGTCAACGGCAAAACGATCCGCGTTACCGCTGAGAAAGATCCCTCCAACCTGAAATGGTCGGAAGTCGGTGCAGAAATCATAGTTGAATCAACGGGCTTATTCCTCACCATCGCCGATGCCCAAAAACACATCAACGCAGGCGCCAAGAAAGTGGTCATGTCGGCGCCGGCTAAAGATGACACCCCCACTTTTGTGATGGGAGTAAACCATAAACAACTCAAAGCAGAACATACGATCGTTTCCAATGCATCGTGCACAACCAATTGCCTCGCACCCCTCGCCAAAGTGCTCAACGATAAGTTTGGCATCCTGGAGGGGCTGATGAGCACTATCCATGCCGTCACGGCCACACAGAAAACGGTGGACAGCCCATCCGGAAAAGACTGGCGAGGTGGACGCGGCGCCTATCAAAACATTATCCCTTCTTCCACCGGTGCCGCCAAAGCCGTGGCCTTGGTCATTCCAGAATTGAAAGGAAAACTGACTGGCATGTCATTCCGCGTACCGGTATCGGATGTGTCGGTGGTGGACCTGACCGCGCGCCTTGCCAAGCCTGCTTCTTATGAGCAGATCAAGGCCGCCATGAAGGAAGCATCAGAAGGCGAACTCAAAGGCATTCTTGGCTACACCGAAGACGATGTGGTGTCACAGGATTTCCTGGGCGATGCACGCACTTGTATTTTTGATGCCAAAGCCGGGATCGCACTGAATGACAGCTTTGTGAAAGTCGTGGCCTGGTATGACAACGAGTGGGGATATTCCAATAAGCTGATCGACCTGGTTCAGCTGATGGCGAAACGCTAATCCCCCTTTTAAAGAAATAATGCAAGGTGCCCGAAAGGGCACTTTTCGTTGATTACGGTTCCTTTATTTTGGAATTGTGCCTGATTGAGGAACGGTGCTCATTTTGGGCTTGTCTGGAATGCTATAAATAGGTGACTCCATTGGGTCAATTCTCCCAATTTCCGGGGTGAAAATAGAATCCAGAATCCATTTCAAATCCTCTAAATTGCATCGTAATTCAAAGCCATGGAAATTTCCCAAAACAGCATCGCTTCGGTTAAGCAAAGTTATTTCAACATCCTCGCTCTCTTTCTGGAAGGCGAAAAAACAGAAACCCGTTTTGTAACGTGTTTGATCAAATGGGGACTGCAACTCAAGCTTGTCCTCTCCGACATCGATGCCCCGGGAAAAAGACTTGAGCAAATCAAATTCGCGCAGCCCGCCGATAAAGTTGCGCGTCTGGAAGCGATCTATCACCTGGTGCAAATGATTTATCTGGATGACACCGTCGAGGACGTAGAGTTGGAAGTGTCATCGATCTACGCTGAAAAACTGGGGTTTAAGCGGGAAATTGTTGGCGATGTTTTGAAATCCATTGCCACCCGCGATGCCGATGGCACCACTGGCCAGGATATTCGAAAAGAGGTGATTGACTTTTTGAAGATGCAGGGGTGATTCAATTAATTCACAACTCCCCCTCACACCTAAAAAATCACTCTCATAGACATCAAATGAAATTCAAGTTGTGAACAGTGAGTTCTGAGCGGTGAGTTGTAAGTTGGAATTCTAGTTTTGAAGGAGACTGAGACATGTAATAAACCCACAAAGATCGCCGCATATAGCCTCCCTTTTTATGTAGCTAATTCATTCATTGACATCTAGCGATATACGGAATTTTACTTTAATCCGGTGCTTTCCATTCCTCGTGTTGGATCTGCCAAAACATTCGTACAGGTACAGGTGTAGGTTTTCAAGTTGAATCGTCAAAACTCCTCTTTCGGCGCTTTGCACCTTTGCACGGTGAAGTCGGAGTAAACCAGGAGATTATGAAAGCAGGCGCTAAAAAAGTATCCAACGTAGGGATGAAAGCCAGGGTCAGACAAATGTTGATCCTCGTCATTGCCATTTTAGTAGGCGTAATTATTTCCTGCGCTGCCGAAGCTCAGGATTTTCACAAAGCTAAGAAGCGTCACTTCAAGGCGAAGTACAAAACTCAGATCAATCACGGCAACTCCTGTCATATTCTGAACAAAAAAAGAAATGCAAAACACAAGACTCCGGTGTTTGCATCACTGCACCACAAATCCAAGGTTAAACCTCAGGCAGAGGTGGATACGCAGGCTCAGGCACGAGAACGCACTCCAAAGTTCAGACGTGTTGATCCGCTTACGGTATCCTATATTAATTAGTATAGTATATTTTGGTGTTATGGATTAGTTTTGATCCATGGAGTTTAGTCCGGAGTTATTTCTAGAAAAGCTTGCCCAAACCACAACCCACCCTTTTCTCATACCCATAGAAAAGGCAGAAGGTGTCTATTTGTACGGTCCGGATGGCAAGCGCTATATTGACTTCATCTCCGGCATCGGCGTAAGCAACATCGGCCACAGGCACCCGAAGGTCATCGAAGCAATCAAACTTCAGCTCGACAAGCATCTTCACGTGATGGTGTATGGCGAATACATCCAGTCGACCCCCAACCTGCTGGCAAAAAAACTCACTTCGCTGCTGCCCCCTGCATTGAATTGCATTTATTATGTCAACTCGGGCACGGAGGCCAATGAGGGTGCCCTGAAACTGGCCAAGCGCTACACCGGTCGCATTGAAATAATATCCTGTAAGAAATCTTATCACGGAAGTACGCACGGTTCCATGAGTGTTTCCGGCAACGAAATAAAAAAACGGGCCTTCCGTCCGTTACTCCCCGACGTAAAGTTTATTGAATTCAATGCAGTGGACGATCTTGATCAGATCACCGATCGCACGGCATGCGTGATCATGGAAACTGTTCAGGGTGACGCCGGGGTGCGTATTCCATCAAAAGCCTATTTGCAAGCGGTAAGAAAAAGATGTTCCGCGACCGGCACCCTGCTGATCCTGGATGAAATACAGTGTGGCATGGGTCGCACGGGTACTCTTTTTGCGTTTGAGCAATTTGGTATTGTTCCGGATATCCTCACTATTGCCAAAGCCTTTGGCGGCGGCCTTCCGATCGGCGCTTTTATTTCCAGTAAAGAAATTATGAGCTCGCTCAGTCACGATCCAGCCCTGGGTCACATCACCACCTTTGGCGGAAATCCGGTTTGTTGCGCCTCTGCCCTGGCAACACTTCAGGTGATCGAGGAGGAGAAATTACTGGAGCAAGTAGAGGCAAAAGGAAAGCGCATTGAAACACTGCTGCAGCATCCGAGGATCAAAGAAATCAGAAGGATCGGCCTGCTCTTCGCGATCGATTTTGATTCGGTCGAGCGCGTCAACCGGATTGTTAATCTTACAAAAGAACATGGCGTCATTTGCTACTGGTTTCTCTCTCATCCGGAGAGTTTTCGCATTGCTCCTCCCCTCACCATTACCGATGCGGAAATAATGGAAAGCTGCAGCGTGATTTTGAAAGCGATTGAAAATTCCTGAGATTTAATAAACCTCACAACGTCATGGCGAAGGCACAATCAGACCATTTGGATCGAACCTATAAGACACTGGTTATTCTTGCGTTGGTGGTGACAGGCGTGATCTTATTAAAAGACATCGTTATCCCGGTTGCGTTTGCCGCGTTGTTTTCTATCGTATTGCTCCCCATTGAGCGAAGACTCGAGAAGAAAACCGGAAGGATATTTTCCATCATCATTGTTTTAATGGGCGTCTTTTTGGTCATGGGGATGATCACCTGGTTTATTATTTCGCAGCTTTCGAGCCTGGTGAACAGTCTGCCTGGGTTGGAACAGCGATTCTATGCGGTTGTGAATGAAATGAGTGAAGCCTTGAAGAGTAAATTTGATGTCAGTTCCGCCGAGCAGACCGGCTATCTCAAAGAAGGACTCCAGCAAATGTCCACCTACCTCGCAGGACTTTTGCTTTCCACATCCTACCTCGCCTATTTCTTTATCCAGGTACCGATTTACATTTTTCTTTTTCTTTTGTACCGCGAAAAATTCAAAGTGTTCTTTCTGAGTTTCACCGCAGGGAGTGAATTGGTCTGGCAAAAAGAAGTTGAAGGAGTAATTCAGGGATACATCGCTGGTCTTGCTGTTGTGATCCTGATCGCTGGCACCTTGAATAGCATTGGTTTGCTGATGCTGGGAATCGACCATGCTATCTTTTTTGGTTTTCTTTCCGGCGCGCTAACCATGATACCCTATGTCGGAATAACCATCGGTGCTACACTGCCTGCTGTGATCGCGTTGATCACCAAAGACAGCGCGTGGTATGCAGTGGGTGTAATCGGCGTTCATGCTTTTGTCCAGTTTCTGGAAGGGAATTTTATCACACCAAAAATAACCGGCTCGCGCATCAGCATCAATGCCATGGCCGCCATCATTGCTTTGCTCATCGGTGGAAAGATACTCGGAATTGCAGGAATGATTCTTGCGATCCCGGCCATTGGGGCACTGCGTATATTGCTTACTTATTCCAAATCGCTCAAGGCGTTTGTGATCTTGTTGGAGGACAAGCACGTGAGCAAAGAGGAGCTGAAGAAATCGCTGGAGGAAGTGGAGGATCAGTAAATGAATGGCCACTGATTCACAGATTTTTCACTTGGCAAATCCGCATGATGGCAAACGCTAATCTAATCTGTGAATCAGTGGCTCCAAACTGTGGCCCTTACTTCGGGATTTTGCTTCTAATATAATCTGCCTGTTCCTTCAAACCCGCTGCTTCCTTTTGGCTGATCAGTGCACCCAAGATCATCCCATTGATCGGGCCGTCGGTTTGATTTCGGTATTGATGGGGAATGGATTCTCTAAATTGAACAATCATGTCTACACCTTTCTTTACCTTTTCGGTATCCTTTACCTTGCCCAGAAACGTTGCTAAAGTAACCGTGGTCTCAAATTTCGTCTGCGTTAAAGGCAGCACAGCATATTGTCCGGAAACAAAATCAAAATCGGCATCAGAGCCATAACTGGCCAACGCAACAAATATTGCCTGTCCCAATTTCCCTTTCACTTTCTGGTTCATTTGTTTCTTGGCTTCCGCAAGACCCGCTGTACTGTCTAATTGTGTCAGTCCTTCCAGGGCAGCGCCAGCAACGCTGTAGGATGAATCCTTCAGATTAACGATAAATAAATCTTTGTATTCGCTTTTCTTATAAGCCGCCAAACGGCCAAGCGCATTGGCCCGCACGGTTGTTTTCTTATCGTGCTTCGCCATGTCAACCAAAATAGGCTCAATTTCTTTCATGAACACGTGATTGGAAGTATCCAATCTTTCAATCACAAGATTTCGCAATCCGTAATAAGGATCGCTGAGGGCTTTCTTAATCAACTCCTGCGCCGGCGCTTTATCCAGTTGTCTAAGACTCCCCACAATGGCTTCCCTTCTGTCTACATAGTTGCCGGCATGGGCATATTGAAAGACCAGATTGTCCAGGGTCTTGTTATCGGTCTTATCCCATAACATGATTTTGTCGGCATCCACATTGATCAAGTCGGGTTTGGTTGTATAATCAAAGGTGAAAATTTCCTGTGCGGTATTCATCCACACCGAATGCCTGACTTTTGATGCCCCATTGTGAATGTCAATCGCCAATGGAATCTTAAAAAGATTGTCGGCGCTCTGTGTCTGTTTAATCGTGACGTTCACTTTGCGCGCTGCATCGTCGTAGGCGTAGTTAATGGACACTTTGGGATGTCCTGTTCCAAAGTACCATTGGTTGAAAAACCAATTCAGATCCCGACCGCTTACTTCCTCAAGTGCCAATCTTAACTGATGAACTTCCCCATTCCTGAATTTATTGGTCGTTAGATAAAGATTTAATCCTCTGAAAAAGGCGCTGTCACCCAAATGGTTTCTGAGCATATTGAGCACCCGGCCACCCTTCTGGTAACTTACCAGGTCAAACATTTCTTCTTTATCGGCATAGTAAAACCGGACCAAATGTTTGGCGGCGGCCGACGGATTGCCGAGGTACTGCCGCATTTCAAGAAAATTCTCCTCGCCCGCAACATCGGCGCCATACTGATGCTCTTTCCAAAGGTATTGGCTGTAATCTGCAAAGGATTCATTCACCGTAAGATTGCTCCAGCTTTCGCAGGTTACGTAATCGCCAAACCATTGGTGAAACAATTCATGCGCAATTACACTTTCCCAGCCATTGCCGTCAATCAATTCCCGCGCATCCTGTTGGGCAGATTCCTGATGCAACGTGGCGGTGGTATTCTCCATGGCTCCACTGATATAGTCCCTCCCCACCATTTGAGAATATTTCACCCAGGGATATTCCACTCCAGTAATTTTTTCATAAAAGGCGATCATGGCAGGTGTCAATCCAAATATTTTTCTGGCCGTGGAGGCGTATTCTTTTTCCACATAGTAATTTACCTCCTTACCTTTGTGCTTATCTTTTATCACTGAAAATTCACCGGCACCCATAAAAAACAAATAAGGGGAATGGGGTAATTCCATTTTCCAGTCGTCGGTGCGGGTACCATCGGCATTCTTCTTCTGGCTCACTATTTTACCATTGCTGAGTGTGACAAATTTGTCGGGTACCGTCATGATGATTTCATCCGTCGATTTCTGATTGGGTTTATCGATGGTTGGGCACCAGACGGAGGTGCCTTCTGTTTCACCCTGTGTCCAAATCTGCGTAGGCTTGGTTTTATCTTCACCTTTGGGATTGATAAAGTAAAGCCCCTTTGCATCGCTGATCGCGTCGCTGCCTTTCGCCTTCACTTCATTCGGCTTGGCAGTATATTCAATGTAGACCGTATATTTTTCACCGGCCTTATACACTTTGTCCAGTTTTATTTTCAGATACCACCCATCATAATGATACGGCAAAGCATTCGTTCCGGCCCCTTTTACCAGTGATACTTTAGCGATGTCCATCCCTTTTGCATCCAATTGCAGTGAGTCGGTAGCATAAAAATGTGGTTTCAAAGTGATCCACACTTTTCCATTAAGGTGAGACTTCTCAAAGTCAAACCGGGCTTCCAGTTTGGTATGCATCAGATCATTTATTTTTGGATATGATTCCCTGTAGATTGAAATCCAGGACGTGTCTTGCACTTGCGCCATCACCGTCATTGACCCAACTAATAGGACGACAAATAGAAATAGTTTTTTCATGTTGTTAGGATTCAGGATTTTAGTTCTGGCTTTTAGGTTCAAAGTTGATTTGCAGCTACACTATTTATTAAACCCTTATTTATAAATGGTTTGGCAGCAGAGAAGTGAAATTAACCTGATGCGGACTGGTTTTATAATTCTACTTAAAATATGAATTCACAATCAGTTAATGGTTTCGATGACCAGATTGTGATTGGTATAAATACAAATGTCGGCCGCAATAGTAAGGCTTTCTCTTACAATTTCCTCCGCGGTAAGTTGTGGTGCAAATTTTTTTAATGCCAATGCTGCGGACTGGGCATACATTGCGCCCGAACCAATTGCCGCCACCTGATGATCGGGTTCGAGAACGTCTCCTGTACCGGACAGAACCAAAATCTCATCGGCACTGGCAGCGATCAGCATCGCTTCCAGCCTTCTCAGATAACGATCGCTCCGCCAGTCTTTGGCCAGTTCAATCGCCGCGCGTTTTAAGTTTCCACCATAGCTGCTGAGCTTCTCGTCAAAACGATCGAGTAAAGTAAAGGCATCGGCGGTGGAGCCCGCAAAACCAGTGAGGATTTTCCCTTCCTGGAGTTTACGGATCTTTCTCACATTGCTTTTGGCAATCGTGTTGCCCATCGTAGCTTGTCCGTCGCCACCAATGGCCAATTGTCCGTTGTGGTGCACCGCTAGAATGGTGGTAGAATGAATGGGTTGTATCAAAGGAAAATGTTAAAGGAAAATGAAGAAACTAAATTAGAATCCTGACGGGATCTTCCAGCAGGCTCTTGAAGGTTTTCAGAAAGGCGGAACCCACGGCTCCGTCGACGGCCCGATGATCGCAAGACAGGGTTACTTTCATCACATTGCCCGGAACCAGTTGTCCATTCTTCACGATGGCCGTCTCCTTGATTGCGCCTACTGCCATAATACATGCGTCTGGCGGATTGATGATGGCCGTGAAATCTTCGATGCCAAACATTCCCAGGTTTGAAATAGAAAATGTACTTCCCTCCCACTCGCTCGGTTGAAGTTTTTTATCGTGGGCTTTTTGAGCCAGTTCCTTTACTTCGACGGCAATGTGTGAAAGGGACTTGTTATCCGCAAAGCGTATGACCGGCACAAGCAGTCCATCTTTCACAGCCACGGCCACGCCGATATGTATGTGATGGTTCTTTCTCATTTTGTCCCCAAGCCAACTTACATTGACATCCGGGTTCTGGCGCAACGCAGCGGCAGCAGCTTTGATAATCATGTCGTTAAATGAAATCTTTACGGGGGAAACCTCATTGATGCTCTTGCGCGCCTCCACGGCTTTGTCCATGTTGATCTCCATGGTGAGGTAGAAGTGCGGCGCGGAGAATTTACTTTCGGCCAATCGACGAGCGATGGTCTTGCGCATCTGCGAAACCGGAACCTCTTCAAAGCTTTCTGTGCCTACCACCTGTGGCAACACGACCGGGGCCGAAGCAGTCCCGGCTTTCGAAGTCGCAGCAGCCGGGGCAGCTGAAGGTTTATAACTTTCAATATCTTTTCGAGTCACCCTACCATTCTCACCTGTACCCTGAATTTTGGAAATATCATAACCCATGTCGCTGGCCATTTTCTTTGCCAGTGGAGACGCTTTCAACCGACCATTGCTTGATGTTTCAACCTGGACAATAGATGGCATTGCGGCGGTAGATCCACTGGCAGTCTGCTGAACCTCCCGTGCTACAGTCGGCTTAGTTTCTCCTGTCGATTTAGCGAGATGGGCTTTCAGCAATGTTTGCCAGTCGGCTCCTTTGTCTCCAACGATCGCTAATACGCCGTTGACGGCTATCGACTCTTTTTCTTTTACACCCAGATAGAGGACCGTTCCGGCCTGGTATGATTCATATTCCATCGTGGCCTTATCGGTTTCGATCTCCGCCATCAATTCTCCCGACTTCACCGTATCTCCTACTTTCTTATGCCATGCGGCGATGACGCCTTCGACCATGGTATCGCTCATCTTAGGCATCAAAACAATTTCCGCTTTGATTCCGCTGGTATCCAGTACTTCTGTTGCCACCGCTGCCGGCGCGGCTTCTGTTTTCACCTGCTCAGCTTTACCCCCTGCAGGAGCCGCGGTCTGTTCACTGCTCAGCAACGCGCTGAAATCCTCCCCCTTCTTCCCTACAACCGCCAATACATCGTTGATTTTCACAGCCTGACCTTCCTTTGCCCCAAGGTAGAGCACGGTTCCCTCATTAAATGACTCATAGTCCATAGTGGCTTTGTCGGTTTCGATTTCCGCCATCAATTCTCCCGACTTCACGGTGTCTCCAACTTTTTTATGCCATTTGGCGATAAC
>JAYVXP010000293.1:0-9914 GCA_043785125.1 Bacteroidia bacterium | reverse complement strand
CAAGTTCCTATCGCAATGGTGAATTCCGCGGGACCCAGGTTATTTCGACCTACGCACAAGGTCCTTCTTTGCTTTTGGATGAACCCGAAGTAAAGTCTTATGTTCGCACCCACCCCATGTACGGTGGGGCTGTGGTAAGCTATAAAAGGGAAAACGGAGACCCATCGATATTTCATGAAGATAAAATGCAGTTTGTTGACTCCACGTTTCTGGATGTTTTTACTTACTCCGCCATGCAGGGAGATTTGAATACGGCACTGGACTACCCCAAATCCATGGTGATAACCAAAAAAATTGTGGATAAATACTTTAAAAAGGACGAAGATCCGATTGGGAAAATCCTGCAGGTTTCCGGAGGATGGGCGGAAGGAGATTATGAAGTTACCGCGGTGATCGGCGCGGTTCCACAAAATTCCCATTTCACGTTTGATTTTCTCTTGCCCATTCACAACTTGCTGCTTAATGAACAATATAAACACGACAGCGGTTGGGATTGGAGTAATTTCGTCACGTATGTCCAGTTGAATCCCCATGCGGATGTTAAGAAGCTCGAAGCCAAAATGCCGGCCTTCATCAACAAATACCGGGGAAAGGAACTTGCAGAATCCAACAGCAAAGATGTGCTTGCGTTTCAGGCACTTCGCGATATCCACTTAAGCCCGGGACTCAATTATGAGACGAGCTCGACGGTGAGTGTCAATACGATCTACTTTTTTATACTGATCGCGATTTTTATTTTGGCCATCGCATGGATCAACTACATCAACCTCTCTACAGCACGGGCCATGGAACGCGCTCGCGAAGTGGGGATCAAGAAAGCATTGGGCGCATTGAGAACTCAGCTCATGTATCAATTTATTTTTGAATCGGTATTTGTGAATTTTCTTGGTGTTGTTATCGCCGTACTGATCGCCATGGGCCTCCTGCCCTTACTGGGTGAAATTGTGGGTAAAGATTTTTTCTTTGACTTCAGTGACCCCCGTTTTTGGATGGTGCTCACTGGTTTGTTTTTGTTGGGGTCATTCATATCCGGCGCTTATCCTGCCTTGGTTTTGTCCTCATTTAATACAACAGAAGTTCTCAAAGGTAAATCGGAAAAACTGGTCGGCGGTTTTTCCTTGCGCAAAGGATTGGTGGTATTCCAGTTTGCGGCTTCATTGATCCTTATTGCCGGAACGTTCGCCATTTACCGCCAGATGATTTTTATGCGCACCCAGGACAAAGGCCTGACCATGGCGCAAATGCTGATTGTCAATGGTCCGAGCGTATTGAAGCCCAGCGAGGCGAAGGAACGACTGATCACACTGAAAAATGAATTGAAGAAAATCCCGGGGGTCCTCAGTGTCACCACATCCGGCGCTATTCCAGGAGGCGGTCATAATTGGGGAACGGGTATGCGCAGAGATGGTACTCAGCAGGAAGAAAGTAAATCCGGTAGCGTGGTTTGGGTAGATCCGGATTTTATTCAAACGTATGGAATTACGGTACTGGCTGGTAGAGTTTTTAACCCGGAAATTGTTTCAGATATGAAATCTGTTTTAATAAATGAAGCCTCCCTTACGGCCTTTGGATTGGGCAATGCAGAAAATGCGCTGAAAGAAAGAATCATTCTGGGCAGTGACACGGTGGCTATTCTTGGAGTCTTGAAAAACTATCATTGGAGTTCATTGAAGACGGAACATAGCCCATGGCTTTTCAAGGCCGATACGATATCGCGAAGGAACTTTTCGATACACCTCAGCGGCAACAATATGAATGAAGCAATCCATCAGGTGGAGATCCGGTACAAAGAGGCCTTTCCAGGCAATCCGTTTGATTACTATTTCCTGGATGATTTCTTTGATAGTCAGTATAAAGGGGACCAGCAATTTGCAAAGATTTTTGGTTTGTTTGCCATCCTCGCAATCGTCATTGCCTGCCTGGGGTTATGGGGTCTTGCTTCATTCACGACTACACAGAAATTGAAGGAGATCGGTATCCGGAAGGTATTGGGTGCTTCCGTTGGCAGCATTATGTCGCTGATGTCCTGGCAATTCCTCAAACTGATATTGATCTCCACGATTATCGCGTTGCCGCTCACCTGGTATGGTGTGCATTCGTGGTTAGCCAACTTTGCCTTCCGGATTGGTATGCAATGGGATTTGTTTGTAGTTCCGGTAGTTATATTGATTTTTCTGGCACTGGGAACAGTGACCCTGCAAATTCTGCGTGGGGCAAATATTAACCCGGCGAAAATTCTGCGCTCGGAATAAGTTGGACAGTGGAGATGCTAAAAAGGGGAAGATAACTTACTTCTTTTTGCGACCAGCTTTATAGATGGTTTTAAGCAATGATTTGGACCGTTTACCATCGCCCTGCAATTCCCAAATCATTATTCCGGATGCTTTTCCCTTTGCCAGCGCTGTTTTTTGTCGCATTGTAGGTAGGCCATTATAATAGAGAATCTTACCGTCGGGCATGGTCCATTGATCTGTTAATTCTGCTCCGGGGAATGTGGAGATAATTTTTCCATAATTCATACTGATGGCAGGTGAACTGAGTTCGGGGCCGTAACCATAGCCATAGAAAGGCACCCCCAGTGTCATCTTCTCTTTGGGTATATTTCTAACGGTCCCGAAATATTCCAAATCTTCCACGGCGTGAGTATACGTGGAATGCGGCCCCGGTTTCTCCGGACGCCATGGTCCAGTGCGATCGTAGCTCATCACATTCACAAAATCATATTGGCCAAGCGCTTTGTCCGATAACTGATCCTTGTAATAAACAGCGATCGCAGCGGTGATGAGTTTCTTTTTTGATCGCAATGAACGGGCTAACTCAACCACAAAGCTTTCATAATTCTCATCGATGTCACTGCCTTCCAGATCGACATCTATTCCATCGAGATCGTAGCGCTCGACCAATGAAACAAAATCAGCAATCAACAAAGCTCTTTGATCGTCTTTTAAGAGTGTGTGATACTGCGGATGTTTGGATCCACCTGCCATCGAGAACAACACCTTTACATTCTTGTGGTGTGCAGCCTGAATAAATGGTGACAGTGCTGTGTAATCTGTATTGAAATGGCCAAGTGAATCAGGATTCAGAAACCACAGATTGATGTGGGTGAGGTATTTAAGTGGAATGGTTTTTACATCGGCTGTCATCGCCGATTTCAATGAATAATAGCCCACAACCTTGAAAGTTGATGGTTGCCCTTTTGCAAAAGAGAGAACAAGAATCACAAAAGGAATAAACAGCAGCGCTCTGATCTTCATATTGAGTGAGTGATTTTTTTATTCTGCGATACCGGTTCATAACTTCAAACGGATTCCCACCCTGACCAACAAGCCGGTGATTACAGCGCACAGCAATGCGAATACAAATGATTTTAACAAGCCAATGCCACCAGTAAGCATTATATCCGGCCAGTGAATACCCGAAATTCTCAACACGAAATAAGAAAAATAGGGCATCAGATAACAAAACAAGGTGTCGGTGCCTGCGGGCTTGATGATATTAAACCAACTTGCTTTACCCTGCACATCCACCAGCCAGTAAATAACGATAAAGGCAATGACGGTAAGGGCACTGCAAAGAAATAACCAGGCTGGCGTAGCACCCAGTTTAGCGAGTCCCCAATAAGGGTGGGTAACAACAGATAAAACGATTAATATGACCGCGAAGGCAAGGAGCGCCAGGATCAATTTCTTGTTGTCCTTAAGATTCCTAAAATGTTGAAAGATCAAGGAAGCTAATATACCCCCAAGCGTTAAGCCAACGATTGTTCCACCCAGAATAGGGTTAGGAATAAAAGAAAAAACATGCGGTATCAGTTTCGCGTGGTACACCATGCTCAACACCGCAAAGAAAATCCATCCTCCCAGGATCGCATAGAAATTATTTTTTGAAAAAATAGTAATGAGTCCACTCATGAGGTATGCCCATCCGATCAAACCCAAAATACCCCACCATTGCGGACTGAAGTACCTGATGTTGGCATCTTCGCCACCACGATAGATAATAGCGAGGGTTAATAAGGTGAGTATACCAACCGCCTTGGCTGCATAAACCAGATTCTTGCTGACAGATTTGGGATATAAATTCCATATCAGGATAAAAGACAAGCAACAGAGTGGATTCCACAGATACCGGGCTATGCCCGTAGCGTTGGCGTTAATGGTTTCTCCGTTTACGAGAAATACACCCATCACCAAAAGCGCGATGGTCCGGAAGAGCACATGCTGCACCAGTTGCCAATCGGTATCTCCTTTTTTTCGTCGGCTGTCGATGGCATAAGGGATAGAAAGTCCAACGATAAAAAGAAAAGCGGGAAATACAATATCGGCCAGGCCAATACCATCAACACCGCGTCCAACATGTTCTAACCATTCTGGGACATCTTTCAATGACCACAAGTCATTCACAAAGATCATTAAGATCATGGTCAGAGCCCTCAGTATATCGATGGAGGCCAACCGTGGAGTTGTCAATGCGGCTGTCGGGTTTGCATGATTGCTCATTTTAATTGGGGTGATTATGGATCCAATGTATCAATAATTTGGTTAAATGTGAGACATATTAAATATGCGAATTCATTATCTTTATTCTGCAATAAATTCTCATTACCTTATCCATATGCAAATAGCGAAATACTTATCCCCGTTATTTTTACTTGTGCTTTGTTGGGGATTTGTTGGATTAAATAAGAAGGAAACCTCCCATCCGTTCAAATCGAAAAACTCATTAATTTTTGGAGGGGTGGTGGTGACCGTGGATGTCACAGATTGTTCACTGGATAACAGTTCCGATGGCAAGAGTCGCGCTATAGCGGCGGTCAATTCGGAGGCGATGAGTATGTGTGTTGTTCAATTTGGTGTTGTCGATCCCGCCAGCGGAACGTACACAACAATTCTGGAAGAACCGATTGACACGGGCCAGGTAATATTGGGGGGAGGGGGCAGCGCTTTGGACGGAGCTTTTGTGGCTGTATCGGGACAATCCATCACCATTACCCATGAATCTGGAAAATACAGGGCGGTCTTTAATGACATTGCGCTGATGGACCCGATCACAAAAGGGGCAATGACAAAGAAGGTGACGGGCAATTTTGGATGCGACTAATTAATTTCGGATGATCTAATCATTTTCCATGGCAAACTCCCGCCGAAAATTTATTCAACGAAGTGTTTCCCTCACTGCGCTTTCAACCTTGGGGTTAGGTAAAAATATTACTCAAGCGTTGAGTCTTGCGAAAGACACGGACATCACTTTATGTCTCGCCTATTTTTATGGTTTGCAGGAGCGGAAAATTGAACTCTCAAAACAAATGGGCATTACCGGTGCGGTTTCTCCTTCCAGTCCAGCCATAGCTGGGATGCCGGACGCAAAGCCCTGGGAATACGAGGCGCTTGTGGCGGTAAAAGAAGCCTATGCAAAGAGAGGCCTTCAATGGAAAGTATTGGAGGGCACGCCGCCATTGGATAAGGCAAAGCTCGGGATCGACGGTCGCGATGAACAGATTGAGAATTTCATCACCCTTATGCGAAACATGAAACGAATTGGTGTAGATACTATATGTTATAACTGGATGCCGGTGATCAGTTGGGCCCGTACCGACATGGCGAGAAAAGGAAGGGGAGGTGCGCTGGTAACGGCTTTTGATTTTGAATTGGTGAAGGATATGCCCCTGACGGAGTATGGAGAAATTACGGAAGACACGATGTGGAAGAACATGGCGTATTTTCTCAAGGCGGTTGTTCCGGAGGCAGAGAAGAATGGAATCAAACTAGCCCTTCATCCTGACGATCCACCGATTCCAAAAATCCGGGGTATTGCACGGATCATGCGAACCGCCGATGCGTTCAAACGGATGATCGGCCTTTATCCTAGTCCGAACAACGGGATTACCTTATGTCAGGGGACTTTTGCTACGATGGGTGAAGACATTCCGTCGGTGATTGAGTATTTTGGGAAACGCAACAAAATATTCTTTGTGCATTTCCGGGATGTCCGCGGCGACCGATGGCATTTTGAGGAAACTTTTCACGATGAAGGAAAAACCGATATGTATAAAGCCATGAAAACGTATTATGAAGTTGGCTTTAGCGGACCCATGCGTGAAGATCACGTACCCACCGTTTCGGGCGACAGCAATGAGCATCCTGGCTATAGTGAACTGGGAACGCTTTTCGCGATGGGCTATATCAAAGGGCTCATGGAAGCAGTGAAGAAGGAGCGGTAGTGATCAAAAGGGCGAGAGTCGGTTGGTGAAGAACACCAACCGAGGCAAGGATTACAACTCAAACAATTCCGTTAACCCATTCTTTACTTTTTTAATATCCTCTTGCGAAATCCTGCCCCGACTTTCCCTCATGATACGGCTGTCATCTACTGCCCGAAGCTGGTCTAGACAAACTTCACAATATTTATTTTCAAATCGTATCTCAATGCGCGAAGGATATCCGCGCAAGGTGGTGGTCATCGGAGCGATGATAACTGTTCCCAAAGCGGAATTCATTTCCAGGGGAGACAAAACTACACATCTTCGTTCTTTTTTCATCTCAGACCCAATTGTTGGGTCAAGGTTAACAAAATGAACATTAAATGGCCTTACCATGTCCATTCGGTTTCGTCAAACTTGTTGGCGATGAGTTTGATTTTCTCTTTCCGAAGATTTCGTTTGAAGTCAGACCATTTCTTTTTTGGTACGCTTCTCGCAGCGGCAATGGTGATCCTGTTGTTCTGAACAGAAACATCCACCAAATCTTCAATCCCGCAGAGTTCGAGATACTTTTTGGGAAGAATGACTCCTTTGGAATTGCCTACGGGCCTGATTTTAGTAGTAGTATTCACGGGTATGGTATGTTATAACATAAAGTTATAACATTTTGAAGGCAAAACAAATATGAATGGAAAGATAGGAGGTCAATCCGGAATGGGACCCATCTATTAGACTTGAAAACCTGACAACTTTGAGACCTTTTCTTTTTTTCATCAAATGAAATCAATTCCTTTGCAACCGTTATGGAACAAAGTAGTTCCGAAATGGGTAGTATTTCGCTCAATCAAATCAAACATTCATCCCTATGTACTTCAAAGAAGCAAGAACCCTCTATTGTTTACTTGCCTTGGGATTAATTTTCATTTTTTCCAGCAGTTGTAAGACCGACAAAGCCAATCCGACAAGACCCAATAGCGCTTTTCAATCGATCCACTATCTGGACAGTTTATCCGGATTAAAAACCGTGGGCGGAATACATAACCGTGAACCCAATGCGACCCCGGAGATATGGACCGATTCCATCTTTTCTACGACAGGAAAATATCCTGGTTTGTGGAGTGGTGATTTTTTGTTTCAGCAGGATAACATTAGCAACAGGCAAGTGATGATCAACGAAGCCATCAAACAATGGCATCAGGGCGCAATGGTAAACATCATGTGGCACGCCTGTAACCCGCTTTGTCGGAACCCTGTGGTTTTGATTCGAATGGTGTCTTGAGTCATTTGGCGGATGACCAATGGACGCAATTATTGACAAACGGAACCGATATCAATACCCAATGGAAAAATAGGATCGATGAAGTTTGTCTATACCTGCAGCAACTCAAGGATGCCAAGGTGGAAGTCCTATGGAGGCCATTGCATGAAATGAACCAGGCTGATTTTTGGTGGGGAGGGCGTCCGGGACCGGAAGGGACGAGGAAATTATATCAGTTGATGCACGATTACATGACCCATACGAAAGGGTTAACCAATTTGATCTGGGTGTGGGACTTGCAGGATTTTGGCAGCTTGAGTGATGATGTAAACAATTACAACCCGGGTAGCAGTTATTGGGATGTAGCCGCCCTGGATTTTTATGACGGGAGCGGTTATACCGAGGCGAAATACAATATTATGATTGGCGTAGCAAACGGGAAGCCGATGGCGATTGGAGAATGCCAGGTGCTTCCCACCGCGGCGCAATTGGTATCCCAGCCCAAATGGAGTTTTTTCATGAGCTGGTCCGAATTAACCTTTTCCGGAAACACCCTCACCCAGCTCAGCACACTTTACAACGCCACCAATGTAGTCACGCTGGACAGGATGCCCGGTTGGAAATGATTGATTTGTTTAATAAAGGTTGCAGGATTAAAAGGAGGAGAGTCGGTTAGTGAAGAACACCAATCGAGGCAGGGAGGGGTCCGAAATATTCAAAATAAACGAGCAGAAGATCAGGGTGTCGTCCCCGGTGCTTTCTTCTTTTTTCCACCGCCGATTATAAAACTGAATTTCACAGAAAAGTAGCTAGGCTGGGCGTTAAAGTAGATCGGTGCACCAGTCATTTGGGGGGAGTCGAAATACCTTATCTGTTTCACTGATTGAACGGCATTGTACTCCAGCGTAAACGCCATGTGGTCATATTCCAATCCGAAACGTGGATAAAATCCGGGCACGCCGATTATTTTTGGCTCATCCTCACACGTGCATGATGCCCCAGGTCCACCATTCGGTATAAATATTCCAAAACCCAATCCTCCGAAAAATCTTGCTGCGCCATCAGTAAAATAATAATGGCCATTAAGGGAATATGAACCCATCACCTCAATATCCCCGTGAGGTCGGACAAGGGTTTCGATGCGCAGCCCCAGGATAAAATTGTTGTGAAGTCTCAAGGAAGGCTCAATATGCCACAAGAATCCAGGAAGAAAGTAATTGTTGGCAATAAGTCCCATGCCTGTGCTTACCCTGAAACGTCTGTAGTCCTGGGGGAAAGCCGTTGTTGAAAACAATACAACAGCTACGATAAAATACGCCAAATATTTCATGGCATTTTTCCGTTGATCAAACTAAATCTACGAAATTTTGAGGAACCATAATTATTTCATCAAAAGCCATTCAAATGCGTCATGCATGAATTCCCCGCATTGATAATCATTGACGCCCTCCCAGCTGGTCATGTACAATGAAACCATGCCGTCACCCATTACAATAATCTTACCTCCGTTTTTCACTTTTAAAAAAGTGCCAAAGGGAAATTGTTCGGTGCGAATGTTAAAGCAGAAGGGTGTGCCACCTGTGACGATCCTTGCCCCGTGATACGATATTTTCAACTGTTTTTTTGTGATCAGATCAGCCCGGGTAGCGCCACCTGCCAGGGTATCGGGGTTTGGGCCGCCAAACTGGATACCAAAAGAACGGATCAAATCATTTACGTTGGTTTGTTCCAGCGTCGACCAGTAATCGGAATCCATGACGAGGAACAATGAACCACCCTTCTTAATGTATTGTGATATTGCATTCATTTCGCCCGCTGAATACTGTGCCGATGGAATATGGATAAATAGCAAGTTGCATTTTGCCAAGTCACCGGATTTTATTTCCCCTTTCAGGTAAGATAATCCGGCATGGACCGTGGTGGCCGTTTTGGTAAATTCCCCAGTCATATATTTGACCCGATCTATGATAGCTGGATCCATCCCGGTCATACTGGCCGGGTCATGCCAGAACTTTTCTCCATGGGCAACATCCATGCAGATCTGGTATTTGGGTTGGATTGCAGTTTGGGCATTTGCTGGACCTATCAAAGCCAGGCCAGGGAAAAGAAGAAACAATTTGATGGAGTTCATCATGAAGCTTTTATAAATGTCTATTTGATCGGTACTTGAAGTAGGCCAATTTTGTACTGGCTTACCTTCTGCTTCCAAATTGTCTGCCATTTTTGAATAGTGCGTTGAAACCCCCTATTTCTAGATACAGGCAAGGGACCATTGCTCGTTTCCGGGAAAAGTTGTTCGATACCGGGCAAAGTATCTGCTCCAGGAGCGAATTATTTTTCTAACTTTGCCGCTGATTATATTGACCCAAAGGTCATGGCCCCGTAGTTCAATGGATAGAATAGAAGTTTCCTAAACTTTTGATGCAGGTTCGATTCCTGTCGGGGCTACCAAAG
>JAYVXP010000292.1:0-3056 GCA_043785125.1 Bacteroidia bacterium | reverse complement strand
TCAAGGAAAAACAAATCAAAATTCCGGAAGAAATATCGATGATCGGTTTTACCAACGAGCCCGTGTCCCATTTTATTGAGCCTTCACTCACCACTGTTTCACAACCTTCTTACGAAATGGGCAGAACAGCAGCAAAGCTCTTCATTGACCAAATGGAAAATCCAGGGTCATTTAAACCGGTAACCAAAGTGTTGCCAACTGAATTTATCATTCGCAATTCGACCCGAAAACTACCCCAGCTCATGGGGTCGTTAAAAGTATAATGCAAAAAGAGTCACGATGCGATGATACCCATGAAATCCTCATGCTGTGGCACGATTTTTTACAAGATGGGATGATTGATCTGTCATAAAAGATTATCCTTAATGTCTCCTTTTTGGTTATGAACCCAAAATCATCCGTTTTCTTTTGCCTTCTTCTGTTTTTCTGCACTTATGAAGCAACCGGACAGGGACGGGATTCACTTTCCAATAATCCAAAAGATGTAGATTTGATCGACGGGGTTACAAAGATTTTGCACTTTACTCCAAAAGAAACCGTTCGCAGGAAAGGCGTCGCATACTTTTCTATCGTTCCTTCCTCAACCTCAGGCCAGGGTGGAAATAAAGTGTTGGTCTCCTCCATCAACGCAGCATTTTATTTAGGCAATCCAGATTCCACTTATCTCTCCAGTGTTTATTTTGTTCCCTACACCAACCTGGCAAAGCAATATGGGTTTATGTCAACCCAGAATATATGGACCGCGAACAATACCTGGAACATTCCGGGTGAATTCAAAATCCAAAATCTTTCTCCGTACAGCTACGGCCTGGGGAGCAATTCTTCCCGAAGTGATCGGTTCTCCATCGATTACAATTATGTCAGACTCTATCTGACGGGAAACATCAAAATTGTCAAATATGTTTTTGCGGGCTTTGGCCTCAATTACGATCGCCAGTATGATGTGAGACTTCGTGCTTCGACTACATCGACGCCCTATGAGCAGTATGGAATCGGCACCGGTTCTTCCTCCACCTCCACCGGCGCTACGTTTAACGCTTTGTTTGACAATCGAAAAAATTCAATCAACCCGGATGCTGGTTTCTATTCCACAATTGTCTACCGCGTCAACCCGCGCGCCTTTGCCAATGACAATACCTGGACATCGTTATACGCTGATGCACGAAAATATTTTCGGCTTCCTACCCTCCGCAGAAATATTATCGCACTGTGGGGTTTCTATTGGGCTTCCTATGGAAATGTTCCCTACCTCAATCTGCCCGGCACGACGATGGAATACAATGCACGGTCGGGCCGCGGTTACGCGCTTGGTCGCTTCCGTGGAAAACAAATGTTATATCTGGAAAGTGAATACCGTTTCACACTTTCTGAAAATGGATTCTGGGGAGGTGTGTTGTTTGCCAATCTTCAAAGCTTAACCGAGCCAGTCACCCATCAATTTCAAAGGGTTAATCCCGCTGCGGGTTTTGGGACCCGAATGAAATTCAACAAAAAATCAAACATCAACCTCGACATCGATTTTGGATTCGGAAAAGACTCGTTTGATTTCTATATCAATCTTGGAGAGATATTCTGAAATCAAAGCAGTTCGTGTTGGGACGAGCGGGTGCTTTTAGACCCATGAATGCGTAGGCAGATAATTGGGATAGATCATTAGATGTTTTTTCGTCACTTCTTCGTACAAAAGTTTTTTTAATCCCGCAATATTTTCTTTTGACGTGGCCGAAATGAAAATAACATGTTCAAATCCTTGCTCACGGTAATAACCCTTCAGTTCTTCAAAGTTTATTGGCTCTTCCTTTTTCTCAAGGAGATCGATTTTATTCAATACCAAGATGGTGGGAATGTTTCCAGCACCAATTTCAGTCAGGGTTTTGTTTACCACATCAATGTGATTGTCATGAAACGGGTGCGCCATGTCCACCACATGAAGAAGCAGGTCAGCTTCCCGGACTTCATCCAGCGTTGACTTAAAGGATTCGATTAGGTGAGTGGGCAGTTTTCGAATAAAACCCACGGTGTCGGAAAGTAAAAATGGAATATCGCCGATTACCACTTTGCGGACGGTTGCATCCACCGTAGCAAAGAGTTTATTCTCCGCCTTCACATTCGATTTGGAAAGCAAATTCATTAGGGTGGACTTGCCAACATTGGTATAGCCGACCAGCGAAACGCGCACGATGTTGTTTCTGGACTTGCGTTGTGTTTGTCGCTGCTTGTCAATTTTGAGCAACTCCTCTTTCAACACTGAAATTTCATGTTTGATGGTTCTACGATCCGTCTCAATCTCTTTTTCACCTGCACCACCGCGCGTTCCCGTTCCTCCGCGTTGTCGCTCCAAATGAGTCCACAGTCGGGTCAAGCGGGGGAGTAAGTACTGATTCATCGCCAGCGCAACTTGCGTGCGGGCTTGCGCTGTTTGAGCCCGCATAAGGAAAATATCAAGGATCAAAAGGCTTCGGTCATAAATCCGAATCTTCGTTTCGCGGCTTTCCGGATTGAGTTCCTTTTCGAGGTTGCGCAACTGAGAAGGGCTCAGGTCATCATCGAAAATTATCGTTCCGATATCATGGCTGAAGGCGTAATCTTTTACCTCCTCTAACTTACCCTTACCTAAGAATGTGCGGGTATCCGGGTGCGACAAACGTTGAATAAATTGCTTATCCGTCACAATTCCGGCAGTTTCAGCCAAAAAGGCTAACTCTTCAAGGTGTTCCTTAATCTCTTCAGGTCGTTCTTTTCCTACCGCAAGGGCAATCAGGATTGCTTTTTGCATTGACTTTTCCATTTTCTTACACCAAACATAAACTTATATTATCCTTAGTTTCCCCAGCGGTTACTTTTTTTTACTTTTGTAGCATTAACCTTCTGAAAAAGTTGACCTGTCAAGCCTTTTTTAGTACTAAACCTGACCTTTAACCCCCTCTTGGCCTAAAAACTAAGACTTTATTATTGTTGGCTGAAATGAAAATTGCTATTGTTCTTAACACCTCCTGGAATATTTTCAATTTCAGGATGAATTTTATCCGGTCGCTTCAAGACCAGGGGCATGAGGT
>JAYVXP010000291.1:0-28103 GCA_043785125.1 Bacteroidia bacterium | reverse complement strand
GTCGGTCAACACCGGGTAAACGCAAAGCCCCAATGAAGTTTATCATTTCATCGGGGCTTTTCTTTGGGGGCTTTACGTCTACTCGGCTTATTGTTGGCTGCCGTACCGTCCACCGCTATCCAATAATTTTACTTGTTGCGTATAATAAAAATCCAATTGCCATTATTCCAAATGTCAGTCGATATGAGTTAAAACGTCCAGCGATAAGTCCAGCACTTAAAAGAATTTCTTTGTCGTCTTTGGTTAATGAGTCAACCACGATTATAAAACCCTTTCTCATTGAATTCGGTGTCGCCATTTTATATTCAACTATAGTTTCTCCATTCGCCCCTAACCATTTTAAATTTCTGCCAATGAGGTTTGATGAAAGTCGAAACTTATTCCCGCTTTTTAACTGTATATAAGTTTGTCCTAATAGTCGATTCTTAATTTCACCAATAAGATGTCCATTCTTTTTAATAAGGACCTTATTGTCCAAAAAGCCAACCCTGCTAAAATGAAGTCGGTCGTTGTCGGTGGTGAAAAATGCGTTTGAACTAAGCTCACTCAAAACAGTCAAAGTACCCATTGACTTTTTATTTGTCTCAAAGTCAAATCTTTTTCCACTTAAGTCTGAATTTCTCCAAGTTATTGTTTCCATTGTCAAAATATTTCTTCTTGTCAAATTTATTTATCTCGTCAGTCCGGAGGTATGGCAGCCAACAACCGTGTATCGGTATTGCAGATACATGGCGAATATACGTATTGCTGATATATTCAGGATAACGGTATTGGGGATATATCTATTTTATCCGGAGTCCCACTTTTTTATTTTGAGCGAATCTTTTAGTTAGCCCAGGTCAAACCCTCGCAGCCATCAACAACTCAATGTTCTTAAATTTCATCGCAAACTTGCGCGCGATGGATTCGTTCGTGAGGCCGCCTTTGTAGGTGTACACGCCTCTCATAAACCACCGGTGTGAGAAAATCATCTCCTCCACACCGCCCTCTTCCGCCGCGCGCAGGATCGTGGGGGTGAAGATATTGCTCAAAGCATTGCTGGCAGTATGCGCCACGCGTGAAGCAACATTGGGTACACAATAATGAATCACATCGTACTTCCGGAAAACGGGCTTGTCGTGCGAGGTGATTTCGGAGGTGGCTATGCAGCCTCCCTGGTCAATACTCAAATCAATGATGAGCGAATCGGGCTTCATCTGACTCACCATCTCTTCTGAAATAACATGACGGGCTTTGCCTTTCTCCGCACGCAACGCGCCAATGACCACGTCGGCCTTCTTCAAACTGTCACTCAGCGTCACCGTATCAATGGTAGACGTATAAAACTGCTGACCGAGTGTGTGCTTGATTCTCCGAAGCTTGTAGAGCTGGTTGTCAAATACCTGTATCTCCGCACCCAAACTCAGGGCACCCCGGGCTGCATATTCCGCCACCGTGCCCGCGCCAATGATCACCACCTTGGTGGGGGGCACTCCCGTAATCCCGCCAAGGATCACTCCTTTTCCATTGTTCACCGTGCTCAGGTATTCTGCCGCAATCAACATCACTGTACTGCCCGCGATCTCACTCATGGCACGGATGATGGGCATACCTCCTACTTTATCTTCAATAAACTCGTAGGCCAGCGCCGTCACTTTCTTTCGGATCAACATATCAATATAATCCTGGTCAAGGTGCCCGAGTTGCAACGCCGATATCAGGGCCTGGCCAGGTTTGAAATATTCGAGCTCTTCGAGTGTGGGCGGCTCAATCTTCAAAATCACTTCGGCCTGATACACTTCCTGCGGAGAGTAAACAATTTTGGCACCTGCTTCACTGAATTGCTTGTCAGTGAATTTAGACCCCACCCCTGCCTTGGTTTCTACCCAAACCTCGTGTCCATGTGAAACCAGCAGCGCCACGGCATCGGGGGTCAGACTGATCCGGTTTTCCTGAAGGGAAATCTCCCTCGGCAAACCAATAAAAAATGCCTTCTTGCCTTTCTTCACTTTCAGCATCTCCTCCTGCGGATAAAGACTACTCTTGGCCAGTGTCTCAAATCCTGATTTCTTCTTTTCAGTCATGGCTTGCGTACTCGATTATTCGGTGGGTTGAATCAATGGGTGTAATTCTTATGGTCACATGCTGCCGGGGTATCAGCGAAAGAATTTTCTCCGGCCATTCCACAAAACAAAAATTTCCGGAATCAAAATATTCCTCCGCCCCCAGATCATAGGCCTCGCGTTCATTTTTCAAACGGTAAAAGTCAAAATGATAAATTCTTTCGCCCTGCCTCCTCCCGGAAGAACCAGAAAACAGATCATATTGGTTCACGATAGAAAAAGTCGGGCTGCTCATCCCTTCCCTCACCCCCAGTCCCTCACACACGGCTTTAATCAAAGTTGTTTTCCCGGAACCCATTTCGCCCGAAAAAAGCCAGGTTTTTACCACGCTGCACTTCTGAATAAGTTCCTCGGCAGCCCCTTTCAATTCAGTTAAAGAAAGGGCCCTCCCGTCCTGGATCCGTTCCCATACTTCAGGCATTCTTCGAAGTTAAGAAAATTAAGGGAATGATCATCTCCTCCAGACTTACCCCGCCATGCTGAAAGGTGTCCTTATAAAAATTGACATAATAATTGTAGTTGTTGGGGTAGGCAAAAAACTGGTCTTCCGTGGCGAAGACATACGTTGTTGAAACATTTTGCTTGGGCAAATAAAACCGTTCGGGCTTGGGGGCCTCCAGCACTTTGTCACCTTCATAGCCCAGGTTCTTGCCTTGCTTATACCGCAGGTTGGAATTAACCGCTTTATCGCCAATGATCTTGAACGGCCGCTTTACGCGAATGGTGCCGTGATCGGTGGTGATGATCACACGTGCTTTCTTTTTTGATATTTCCTTGAGGATATCCAGCAGTGGCGAATGCTCAAACCACGACTTCGTAATCGAGCGGTAGGCCGCTTCGTCCGGGGCAAGTTCGCGTATCATCGCCATGTCAGTCCGGGCGTGCGAAAGCATGTCCACAAAATTGTAAACAATGACATTGAGGTCATTGTTAAATAAATTGTTTATCGACTCAGCGAGGTCCCTGCCTTCTTCGAGCTTCTTGATCTTATGATAAGAAAATTTTATTTGTAAATTATTCCGGCGGATTTGCCGGGTGAGGAACTCATCCTCAAAATTATTCTTGCCTTCATCGTTTTCTTCTCCCACCCAAAGTTCCGGATAGGTCTTGGCCATTTCGGAAGGCATCATTCCTGAAAAAATAGCGTTGCGGGCATAAGCCGTAGTCGTAGGAAGAATCGAATAATAGGTTTCCTCTTCGTCCACATTGTAATATTCCTGGAGGATCGGCTCAATCGTTTTCCACTGATCAAACCGAAGGTTATCGATAAGAATAAAAAAAGTGGGCCGGCTTTCTTTTATTTCCGGAAACACTTTCCGTTTAAACAGCTGATGAGAAAGCATCGGCTTATCGGCCTTGGTGTCATTCAGCCAGCTTTCATAATTGCGTTTGATAAACCGGCAAAAATTTGAATTCGCTTCCACCTTTTGCATCTCCAGCACTTCGGCCATGTCCTGGTTGTCGGCCTGCCCCAATTGCAATTCCCAAAAAACTAACTTCTTATAAATCTCCACCCACTTCTCGTGGTTGAGGTCATCAATAAATGCCATGCTGATCTTTTGGAATTCCTGCTGATAGCCCTGGTTGGTTTTTTCAATCACCAGGCGTTTGTTATCCAGAATCTTTTTCACCGACAGCAATATTTGGCTTGGGTTGAGTGGCTTGATCAGGTAGTCATCGATCTTGGCGCCGATGGCGTCTTCCATAATCTGCTCTTCTTCATTTTTGGTGATCATCACCACGGGCAGATTGGGTTTGTTGTTCTTGATCAGCGTGAGCGCTTCCAGTCCCGACATACCGGGCATATGCTCATCCAGAAAGACGACATCAAAATGCCGGGCTTCGCATAGCTCCACCGCCTCGGAACCGTTATTGATTGGTGTGATGTCGTATCCTCTTTGCTGAAGAAAAAGAATATGCGGCTTGAGTAAATCGATCTCATCATCCGCCCATAAAATAGTATATCGTTGCATGTATAATTTTCCTCTAATTTAACAAATATCCTGCCGCTTATTTGCTTCAGCTAATACAGGGTCACGAAGCCCACAAAGAACCTCGCCTCTACGCGGCGCTTCGGCGGGCAGGCACAAAGAGCCTAAGTCCCGGGGGCTCGATGGGGCTCACAGCGGGACTCGGATTCCGGATAAACTTGGTGCTTGGTCAGTCTAATCAAGGAGCAGCAGAAAAATCCCGCAGGGATGAGCATATGGTAGCAGAAATCCGGGTCCACTCCCTCTCCCCCCGGAGAGGGCCGGGGGGAGGCCTAAAAACACCAACGCCACAACCCCATCATATTTGCGCTGAGACCCAAAACATTTCGTTGTGTCCTTCGTGATTTCTTTGTGATCTTCGTGACCCTGTATCATATAAATCAAACGCCAGTGACTAAGAAGAAAATCATTAACGATCCTTTATACGGATTTATCTCCTTAAGCAGCGACCTACTTTCCGAACTGATCGAGCATCCCTATTTCCAGCGGCTTCGTTATATCAAACAACTTGGCCTCACCGATTTGGTTTATCCCGGCGCCCTGCACACCCGCTTTCAGCATGCCCTGGGCGCCATGCATCTGATGGGCCGGGTTTTAGAAACACTCCGCAGCAAAGGCATTGAAATCAGTCAGCAAGAATGGGAAGCAGCCCAGGTGGCAGTACTCCTTCACGACATCGGACACGGACCCTTTTCACATGGATTGGAAGAAACCTTGCTTCCCGGTGTGAAGCATGAGAGCCTCTCCTACCTCCTCATGAAGGAATTGAATCGCGATTTCAACGGCGCATTAGAGCTGGCCCTCACCATTTTTCGCAACAGCTATCCACGCAAATTCTTTCATCAACTTATCAGCAGCCAGCTGGACATCGACCGGCTTGATTATTTACGAAGGGATAGTTTCTTCACCGGTGTGTTGGAGGGTTCCATTGGCGTTGACCGGATCATCGCCATGCTTCACGTAGCGGATGACCAGCTCGTGGTGGAAGAAAAAGGTATCTACAGCATCGAAAGTTTTCTCCATGCACGCCGGTTGATGTATTGGCAAGTTTATCTTCACAAAACTTCTGTGAGTGCAGAACGCATGCTGGTGAACATCGTCAGGCGGGCGCAATACTTATTTTTATCCGGAGAGAAATTGCCGGGCAGCGAGTCGCTTAAAATCTTTCTCAAGAACCATTATACCATCACTGACTTTCAGGAGAAACGATCCCTGCTGCCGGCCTTCGGACGATTGGATGACCACGACATCTGGGGTGGCATTAAATTATGGCGAAGCCACGGCGATCCGATATTATCCCAACTCTGCGAAATGCTGCTCGCCCGCAACTTATTTCAAATTCAACTGGCGATCGCGCCGACCAAAAAACATCAAATCGAAAAAGTCAGGGCGGGTATTGCCAAAAAATACGGTGTATTGCGCGGTGATACCGCTTATCTCTTTTCACACGGTGAAGTTTCCAATGAAGGATATGTCTCAGAAGGGCAAACCATCAACGTGTTGATGAAAACCGGAGCGGTGGTCGACATTGCTCAGGCTTCCGATTTGCCGAGCATCAAAGCGATCAGCAAAATCGTGAAAAAAAACTATTTATGCTGGCCTAAAAATGTATCTTTGTAATCAGTCGTCAGTCATTCGCATTATTTTTTGGGCGCCGTATTACCCTCAAATAATCATTGTCCGATGACGCCACTAATTCCTTGAGCATGGAGTTTACCATTCAACAAATAGCCGTCATGTTAGGCGGAGAGGTACAAGGTGATGGAACTCAAAAGATTAACATGCTGGCAAAAATTCAGGATGCCAAAAAAGGACAGATTGCATTTCTGTCCAATCCCAAATACGAGCAATATCTCTACACCACCCAGGCCAGCGCCGTTATCATCAAAAAAGATTTTCAACCCAGAAAAGAAATCCTGACTACACTCCTCCTCGTTGAGGACCCTTACTCCAGTTTCACCATACTCCTGGAGGAATACCACAAACGTGTCAGTTTTCAAAAAGTAGGTGTTGAGCAACCTAGCTTTATAGGAGAACATTGCGCCGTGGGTGAAAATATCTACCGGGGTGCATTTTCTTACATCGGCAACAACGTTAGAATCGGGGCCAACGTAAAAATTTACCCTCATGTATTTGTTGGTGACAATGTAGTGATTGGCGACAATACCATTCTTCACCCCGATGTGAAACTTTATGCCGACACCAAACTGGGAAACAATTGTGTTCTCCACTCCGGCACTGTGATTGGCAGTGACGGTTTTGGATTTGCACCCCAGGCAGACGGCAGTTATAAGACTATCCCGCAGCTTGGCAACGTGATCATCGAAGACAATGTGACCATCGGTGCGAACACGGTAATTGACTGCGCCACTTTATTTGGTGATTCGACCATCATTCATCAGGGTGTTAAGCTTGATAACCTTATTCAAGTTGCGCACAATGTTGAGATTGGAAAGAACACGGTAATTGCGGCGCAGACGGGAATATCCGGCTCCACGAAAGTGGGTGAAAATTGCATATTGGGTGGGCAGGTGGGCATTGCAGGTCACCTGGTCATTGCTAATAATACAGGGATAGGTGCGCAAGCTGGAATTCCAAAATCAGTAAAAGATGAAGGCCAGCGACTCATAGGATATCCGGCTATCGACGTTAAAAATTATTATAAATCATACGCCATCTTCAAGCGTCTTCCGGATTTACTGGACCGGCTGCGGGATCTCGAGAAAAAAGTCAATTCAACAAAAATCCTGGCTGAGAAACCCCTCGAAAATGGTGAGGATTAAGGCTGAACGGGCCATTCAACTCTTCCGAAATCGATTTTTTGTTGTTTTATTGACCATATTCGTGTCAATTCCCTAACTTTTTGGATAATCTATCTAATCGGGGTTAAATTTGCCCACTTTTTAAGAACATGATGCTAAACTACAAGCAGCAAACTATCCGGAAATCCGTGACCCTTTCCGGAGTTGGTCTGCATACCGGAGTTCAAACCAACATGACCTTTCTACCGGCCAAATCCAACCATGGAATCAAGTTCCAACGGATTGATCTGCCGGGTTCACCCATCATCGATGCCGACTGTGACCGGGTCGTGGATGTGTCGCGGGGAACTACCATAGAGCAAAGTGGCGCACGCGTAAGCACTATCGAACATACGCTGGCAGCGTGCGTCGGTCTTGAAATTGACAATGTGCTGATTCAATTGGATGGTCCGGAAGCCCCGATAATGGATGGCAGTTCAATCCAGTTTGTCAACGTCTTAAAAGAGGCCGAGACAGAGGAACAAAATGCACTGCGCGATTTCTTTGAAGTGCAGGACAGTATCTTCTACCGTGAAGCGTCCCGAAATGTAGAAATAGCGGCGTTACCACTGGATGATTATCGTGTCACGGTGATGATCGATTATAACTCCCCGGTATTGGGAAGTCAGCACGCCTCCATTACCAATATCCGGCAGTTTGAAAAAGAGATTGCCTCGTGCAGAACATTCTGTTTTCTACACGAGTTGGAAATGTTATATAAGAATAATCTTATTCGCGGCGGAGATCTGAACAATGCGATTGTGATTGTTGACCGGGTTGTTGAACCCCATGAATTGGACAACATCGCCAAGATGCTCAACAAGCCCAAAGTAGAAGTGAAAAAGGAAGGCATCCTCAACAATGTTGAGTTGCGCTATAATAATGAACCGGCACGCCATAAACTACTGGATATTATCGGAGACCTGGCGCTAGCGGGACGTCCGTTAAAAGCGCAAATCCTCGCCGCGCGGCCGGGTCACGCCGCCAATGTTGCCTTTGCCAAGAAATTGAAAAAAGCGATGGCGCTGGCCGACAAGAAAGGAATACCACGGTACAATCCAAGCCTGCCTCCAGTTATGGATATCAACCAGGTGATGAGTACATTGCCGCATCGATATCCTTTCTTGTTGATCGACAAAATCATTTATCTCGACAACGAAAGCGTCGCGGGTGTAAAGAATGTAACCATGAATGAGCCTTTTTTTCAAGGCCATTTTCCAGGTAACCCGGTTATGCCCGGGGTATTGCAAGTAGAAGCCATGGCACAGATCGGCGGTATACTGGTATTGAATACCGTTCCAGATCCTGAGAACTATTGGACGTACTTTCTCGGAATTGAAGAATTTCGTTTTAGAAAAATGGTTTTGCCCGGTGATACCCTCATCATTCAATGCGATCTGCTGGCACCCATCAAACGTGGCATCGCCAAAATGTATGGCCGTGGTTATGTGGGCAGCACATTGGTATGCGAAGGAACCATGACCGCCAGTATAGTCCGTAAAGACTCATGAGCCATCCGTTAGCGTACGTCCATCCCGAGGCAAAAATTGGCAACCATGTCACCATTGAGCCCTTTGCAACCGTTCAAAAAAATGTCATCATTGAAGACGGCAGTTGGATCGGGCCCAATACTGTCATCTGGGAAGGTGCCCGATTGGGTAAGAATGTGAAAGTATTTCCCGGTGCTTCCGTTTCCGCTGTACCGCAGGATCTGAAGTTTGCCGGTGAAGAAACCGAAACATTTATTGGAGACAATACTGTGATTCGTGAGTTTGTTACGATCAGTCGCGGCACATCGGATAAATATAAAACCGTCGTCGGCAACAATTGCCTTCTGATGGCTTATGTGCATATCGCCCATGACTGCATTGTTGGCGACAATTGCATACTGGCAAACGCAGTGCAACTCGCAGGCCACGTTCAGATTGATGATTGGGCCATCATCGGAGGCTCCAGTGCGGTGCACCAATTTGTAAAAGTTGGTGCGCATGTGATGGTTTCAGGCGGGTCGCTGGTAAGAAAAGATATTCCACCTTACACCAAGGCTGCGCGTGAGCCACTTACTTATTGTGGTGTAAATACGATTGGTTTGCGCCGCAGGGGTTTTGATGCTGAAAAGATCAGCGAAATCCAGGAAATATACCGATACATTTTTCTGAAAGGGCTGAACAATTCAAAAGCACTGGATCTGGTCGAGAAAGAATTACCCACCAGTCAGGAAAAAGAAAACATTGTCAACTTCATCCGAGGCTCGGACCGCGGCATCATGAAAGGTTTTTCCACCAGCACTTCATCTTTTGAATGAAGATCACCGCAGAAAATCTAGGCAAACGGTTTAACCGGGAATGGATTTTCAAAAACTTCAACTACACTTTTGAAGCCGGCAACACCTATGCGATTGTGGGGCCCAACGGGTCCGGAAAATCCACCTTGCTTCAAATCCTATGGGGCCAGCTACCACAGAGTCTTGGATCATTAAACTACAGACAGGGTGAGGCAACGATTCCCGTTGAGGAAATTTTCAGCTATTTATCCATCGCCACTCCCTATCAGGAGTTGATAGAAGAATTCACATTGCAGGAGATGGTCCATTTTCATTTCCAATTTAAGAAATCACGGGGTCCCATGTCCGTCAAAGAAATAATGGACACCATGGAACTTAGTCATGCCTCCGGAAAATTGATTTCCAATTTTTCTTCCGGCATGCGTCAGCGGCTCAAACTCGGATTGGCTTTCCTTTCGGAATCCCCGATTCTATTCCTGGATGAGCCCACGACAAACCTGGACAAGAAATCGATAGCGTGGTATAGGGAGCAAATCGCCAGCCTTTCCCCTGAATTGTTGATTTTTATCGCCTCCAACCAGGAGCAGGAATATCTCCCGACCGCACAAAAAATTGATATTTCAGCCTTTAAATAAGGTTACAAATCAAACAGGATTGCCATTAACACTGAAACTCCGTCAATAAGCCTTAAGTTGGATGTCCATGAGTTTTTTTTACAGTTTTGATTTTGTTAAGTTTAGGTTCGTTTTTAAAACGTTGACAATGAAATTAGCTTTTAAGACCATCTTCATTTTGGGAGTTTCCTGCTCCCTGCTTTTCTATTCAGGATGCAGTTCAAAACACCCTGCGCCGCCGGTAATCACCGACCTGCAGATTGATCTGTTGACCAAATCCGTTTGGAAAGCAACGGCTGTAACCAAAGATGGAAAGGATGTTTTGAGTCCTGACTACAGTAGTTTTACAATGACTTTGACCGGAACCAAAGGGCAAACGGCCCCCTTTGTAAATTTCACTACTGGCGGGAGGACCGGCACGAAATATCCATGGGCAACAACTGGTAAATTAACATTTGACGCTACCAACCCGGCTACTACATTAGGCAGGGACGACGGTGTAACTGTTACTTATGCTGCTACCGCGACCCAATTTACTATGAGCTTTACTTACAATGGACCGGGGTTCAATGCACGCACAGGGGTTGTTACGGGTCTTTGGCAGTTCACCTTCTCACATTAAATCTTTAGCGGTACGTAGTCATCACCAATTGGTGAATTTTGGCAGTTGTTTCATTGCCCATTTTCACATATCTTATTTCAATACCACCACGGTAATCCCATCGCCACCGCGTTCGATGTGCTCATCCTTGATGGATGCAATCTGTTTTACCAACTTCAACCTTTCACGCACTACCCTCCTCAATACCCCTTCGCCTTTGCCATGAAGAATTCTTAATTCACCCTGGCTGAGCAGAATGGCATCATCCAAAAATCGCTCTAACAAAGGAATTACTTCATCCACCCGCTTGCCCCGCACATCCAGCGTGGTCTCAAACGTCATTTGTTTCCGGTTCATATCCAGTCCTACCGACCGGTAATAACTCCTGACCGGATTGGATTCTGCCAGATCGCTTCGCACCAATTGCTCCATCTTCAGGGAAGACCGCAGATCTCCAAACTGCACGATGGCCGTCGATCCTTTTACTGAAATTACAGTACCGGTTACTTCCTGGCCAATGATTCTTACTTTGTCTCCCTCTTTGAATTTTTCTTTGGTAAGGAGGGGACTGGCTATTCCCGGAAGAACTTTTTCGGTATGGGTCTTCAGGTTTTCCCGGGCTTTGCGCGTCTCCTTTTTTTCCGCCTTGTTTTCCAGGATGTGACGGATGGTTTTCTCAATCTCGCGGTTGGTCTCCTTCAACAGGTAAGACGCCTCGGTTTTCGCTGAATTGATAATTTCCTTTTTTCTGGATTCCAATTCAGACGAGAGTTTCTGATACTTGTCCAATTCTTCAGCAAGTGATTTTTCCTTTTTCTTCAGGTCCGCGTCCTTCCTGATTAACGATTGCTTTTCATCCGCCACCGATTTCATGAGCGACTCCAGTCCCGTTAATTCCTTGCCGATTACCGCTTCTGCAAGTTCAATGGTCGCGCGGGGAAGGCCTGTCTTACGGGCGATCTCCAAAGCAAATGAACTCCCCGGATGTCCAATCTCCAATCGGAATAAGGGTTCCAGTTTTTGCATATCAAAAAGCATTGCGCCATTCCGGATGCCGGCTTGATTTTCGGCAAACAATTTTAAATTGTAATAATGCGTGGTGGCCACGCCCCACACCTTCATTTTCAGCAGTGTCGATAGTACGGCCTGCGCTATGCCGCCGCCAAAATTGGGATCCGTTCCAGAACCCAGCTCATCCAACAATACCAGCGACGTCTCCGATGCGTTGCCGATAAAATGGGCCATGTTGCGCAGATGCGAACTGTAGGTACTCAGGTCATTTTCGATTGACTGCTGGTCACCGATGTCAATAAAAATCGATGAGAAAATTCCAACGGTGGATTGATCATGCAGCGGCACCAGTAAACCACACTGGGCCATATACTGGATAAGTCCTACTGTCTTGAGGCAAACCGACTTACCTCCTGCATTGGGGCCCGATATCAGGAGCATACGGTCTTGTCCTGTCAGATCAATCCCGAGCGGTACCACTTCGCGCTTGCCCTTCAAACTCAGGTACAATAATGGATGTCGCGCATGGAGCCAGTTCAAATCAGGTCCGTCTTTTAACTGTGGCAACAGCGCGTTAAGATCGATGGCCAGTTTGGCTTTCGCCCGGACAAGCTCCAACTGTCCCAAAAAGTAATAGGCCCGATTCAATTCCAATAGATTTTGCCGCAGAACGGTTGTCAGTTCTTTCAACACTTTCACAATCTCTCTTCGTTCAGCGTGTTCCAGATCGCGGATATCATTATTGCCTTCCAGTACTTCGGCCGGTTCAATATAAACCGTTTGCCCGGTAGCCGATTCATCCATGATAAATCCGCGTACTTTTCGTTTGTGTTCCGTCAACACAGGAATCACCACCCTCCCATCACGAATGGATGGAGAAACTCCCTCGGGCACCCAGCCCTGACTGATGGCGTTTCTGAATAATTTATCCATGAGCTTCCGAACACGGAATTGCTCTTCTCGTAATTGCTTTCTAATCCTCGCTAATTCCGGACTTGCATTATCCTTTACTTTGCCACCCTCATCAATCTTGGACAAAATGGAAGCAGGAACCTGTTTGGGTAGATTAACAGGCAGGGCGAGTTGGAATAGTTGAGGGTACGTTTCCGCGGTTTTGGACAAAAATGATTTGCATTCAAAAATCAGGGAAAGTGAAAGTGCGATTTTTAGAAGATCTTCCGTTTCGATAAAACTCTCCTCAATGGATGCCGTTTTTAATAAGTCTGCTGGATCAAAAAAATATTGCGTAGGAAACGGCTCGGCCTTTTCAATAATTTGTTTGAACTCGGAAGTCTGCCGAAGTTGAGTTTTAATGTTTAGAAAACGCGAAGAGAATTCTATTTTTTCAACCTCCCTCAGACCCAGCCCGCTTAAGCAATAACTGTTTAAGCGCTGTCGCAGTTGATCAAAGCCAAGTTTCTGTTCAATATCGTTTTGAGAAATCATGAAGCAAATATTAATTCACAAACGGCAACCCCATAACACCACCTACCGATACAGTTGCTGATTACCGATCACGGCTAATGTCGTACAATAGCCCTTTGTTCCATCAAACTAAGCGTGTCGATGACCACGTCATATACTTTTTCAAATTCACGCGGGTGTTCCAAATAATAACGATAAGTCTGGCTGAGCACTTCATCGGATATTTTATGTTTTTTCAGAAACTTCATTTCAAAGGGCAGGAATAATTTCATGGCCGAATCGCGGACGATGGGCGACGTATTAAGTCTTGCTTCGGTCACATAGAATTCGACCAACAAGTTTGAAAAAGCTTCCCGGCTGAGCACTCCTTTCGGCAGCTTTTTGCTTTGGCAGGAATAGAGCGAGAAAATCGAAATAATCAGAAGGATAAAGGTCCTTCTGGCAATACCTTTTGTCAAATTTATCGTTGTTACCATTTTAAACGGCTCGAAATTAGTCATAATTACTTTATTTTTGACCCGCTAAAAAGATGCCAGGTTGAAAGAACTGCTCAAAAAACTCCGGAAGTACGAAATCCAGATAAGGAAAGCTATCAACAGCCAGATGCAGGGTGATTTTCACTCTATTTTCAAAGGCTCTGGGCTGGAATTTGACGATGTGAGGCCCTACCAATATGGGGACGACATCCGTACCATTGACTGGAATGTTACTGCCAAGGGACATGGAACGTTTGTCAGGACTTATAAAGAAGAAAAGGAACAGACCATTTTCTTTATCCTGGATGTTAGCGCTTCTCAGGATATAGGGAGCCCGGGAAAAACAAAGGTGGATATCGGACGGGAGATTTGTGGCGTGCTCGCGCTGGCCGGAGCCAAGGAATCCAGTCAGCTTGGCCTTATCTGCTTTTCCGATGAACGCGAAAAGTTTATCAAACCCGCCAAAGGCACGGCGCAGGCTTATCAGATGATTTACAGTCTTGCCAAGCTGGAACCCAAGTCCGCCAAAACAAATTTGACCAAGGCCATTTCTTTTGCCCTGAACTCGATCAAACGCCGCAGTGTGATCATCATGATCTCCGATTTTATTGATGAGGGCTATGAACATGGATTAAAATCCCTTGCCCGGAGACACGATCTGGTCATGATCCGCATCAGCGACAAACGGGAGACACAACTTCCTAAACTGGGCATTATTCCGGTGCAGGACAAGGAAAGTAAGAAGACGCTGTGGGTAAATACTTCGTTTGGCGATTTTCGCAATCGCATTCGTGAACACCATGGCAGCCGGAACAAAGTGCTGGCTGAATTCAGCCGCAAACATCAAATCAATTTTTTGACCATTGACACCGACGAGAATTATGTCCCCAAACTGCTTAAGTTATTTAAGGTGAGAAATAAAACGGTGAAAAGTGTTTAGCAGAATCTCATTCCTGTTTCTTGCCGGCACATTGTCTTACTCCTGCGCACAATCCCAGGAGATTGTCGTTCGTGGTCAATTTATGACCGACAGTGTCAAAATTGGGGAGCAAATTCCCTATTCTTTATCCGTTCATTATCCAGCTTCCCTATCCATTGTTTTTCCCGACTCCGCCTTTTCATTCCATCCATTTGAAATCCAGAACAAGAAGTATTTCCCAACCCAAACCAAGAACCAAATTAGTTTTGACAGTGCAGTTTACTTCCTGAGCACTTTTGAGATTGACAGTTTACAGTCATTGGCCCTGCCTGTATTTGTTATTCATCGGCGAGATTGCACTGCGGTGTACGCTAAACCGGATACGGTCTATTTAAAACAACTGGTTGGCACTATTCCCGAATCCGTGGCCGCCAAAGACCTTCCATTGAAAACCAATGCCGATTACCTTAACGTAAGTTGGCTGTTGAATTATCCCTTGCTCTTGTTGATTGGCGGAATCTTGATCGTTACATTAATTATTCTCTGGCTTGTCTTCGGAAAAAGGATCAAAAAATATTATGGGTTGCGCCGACTTACTAAGAATCACCTTGTTTTTCTTGATCGCTTTGCCCAGCATATGGAGAAGTTACAAAAGGAAAGTACACCCGCAGTAGCTGAGTCGATCCTTGTCATCTGGAAAAAATATATGGAAGGTCTTGTTGACTGGCCCTTCACTAAATTCACGACGAAGGAAATTTTACAACTTGTCAGCGATGAAAACCTGAAACAAGCCCTCCATTATATTGATCGGATGGTTTATGCAAGCGACCGTGCCTTCTCGATAGAAGCCTTTGAACAGCTTCGGGCATTTTCACAAGCCCAATTCACTAAAAAGATAGAGGAGGTGAAACATGGATAGTGCAATCGATCCGTGGTACTGGTTGACATGGTTCCTGCCGGAAACTTTTTCGGGATTCACCTGGGAAAATCCGCCTTTCCTGTACGGGATAGCTGTGTTGCCGATCCTGTTTGGCATCCGGTGGCTGACCCGGTATTTCTTTAATCAGAAATTGCCGGTGGCGCTGGTCAAAAGTGACCTGCGCGTATCTCCGCTTACGTTGTTTCGATTGCTGCCGGAAGTTATTCTGGCTTTGGCGATGTCCTTGATGCTGGTGGCGCTGGCCCGTCCGCAGAAGACCAATGAAAAAGTGGAGCAATGGACCGAAGGCATTGACATTATGTTGGCCATAGATATTTCACAGTCCATGCAGATTGAAGATTTTACACCCAATCGTCTTGAAGCTGCGAAAAATGTAGCCCGGGATTTTATTAAAGGACGTCTTCAAGATCGGATTGGGATCGTCGTGTTTTCAGGAGACGCATTTTCGCTTTCCCCATTGACGACCGATTACAATTTGTTGAATTCTTACCTCAATGAAATCAGTTTTGATATGATTGAAAACCGGGGCACGGCAATCGGTAGCGCCATGGCTGTGGTCACCAACCGGATGCGCGAGTCCGAATCAAAATCAAAAGTGTGTATTCTACTGAGTGATGGGGACAACACAGCGGGAAATATTGACCCCATTACGGCAGCAGAACTGGCGGCGGCCTATAACATCAAAATATACACCATCGTCGTAGGCAAAGAGGGACTTGTTCCTTTCGGCAAAGATTACTTTGGCAGGCCCAACATGGTGGAAAATACGGTTGACGAAACAACAATGCGCAAGATCGCCAAAATTGGATCCGGGGAATTTTTTCGAGTAACTGACAACGAGGCGTTAAAAAACGTATTCGCGAAAATCGATCAATATGAAAAAGCGGAGATCAAAGAAACCCGCTTCAAAGACACATCCGATTATTATTTTATCTACCTGCAATGGGCAATGGTCCTGTTTCTCGTTTGGCTGTTGTTGAAATCCACCTTCCTGAGCAACGTATTACAGGATTAACGGGGCTGGAGAGACGGTTGTATGGTTACCAAAAATAATACAAAAATTTATGCGTTTTAACCCATGTGGCAGCGCTTATCGTATTTTCAACCAGCTTATGGTTGAGCAGCGAAAAATAATAACTTTACTGAGTTAAAGGCCTATGCTGGGAATCGACGGAATCCATCACATTGCGATCATTTGCTCCGATTACGCGGCTTCAAAAAAATTTTATACGGAGGTGTTGGGGTTTGTTGTGGTTCGTGAAAACTATAGGACGGAAAGAAATTCCTTTAAGCTTGATTTAAAATTGGGAGAGCGATATGTACTTGAACTGTTCTCTTTTCCAGATGCGCCCCGGCGTCCTTCCAGGCCAGAGGCTTGTGGGCTGCGACACCTGGCCTTCGATGTAACTGATTTGAAGGCAGCCATTCACTACCTCCAGGAAAAAGAAGTGCCAACCGAGCCGGTCCGAACAGACCCCTACACAGGCAAAAGATTCACTTTTTTTTCAGATCCTGACCACCTTCCACTTGAGCTTTACGAAAAGTAAGGCTAATAATAATTTAGAATTTAGATTAGATAGCTGAAACTCATGATTACGGAAAGGAACCAAAAACAAAGTTCATGATTAGAATTTCCGACTATATTCAGGAGTTTCCTGATTTATTCGCTGAGGATATTACGTCCCTTCCTTGGAACTTCATTTCAGTCATTCAATCTGCGCTCGTGAAGAAGATTCAAAGCCTATCACCTGAATTCACTATTAAAGGTAACATCGCGATTCACAAGACTGCCACAATTGAAGAACATGCCATCCTCAAGGGGCCGCTGATTATTTCTCAAAATTGCTTTGTCGCGGCACATGCCTATTTGCGCAATGGCGTTTACCTTGGGAACAGCGTGAGTCTTGGCCCTGGATGTGAAGTAAAATCGAGTTGTATTTTTTCCCATTCAAATCTTGCCCATTTTAATTTTGTAGGTGATTCCCTCATCGGCTCACGAATCAATATGGAGGCTGGCGCTGTTATCGCAAATCATTTCAATGAACGGACATCCAAGGAAGTGGAAGTCGTCATTGACGGCAAGCAAATCAATACGGGTGTCGAGAAATTCGGGGCCTTAGTCGGCGATGGGTCCAGGGTCGGGGCAAATGCCGTTTTGTCTCCAGGCACTATACTCCAGCCCAGAAGTATAATCAGGCGATTGGAGCTCGTCGAACAAAGGTAATTTTTTAAACATTATACTGTCCCGATTCCTTTTCCCGAAAATCATTTCTAATTTTAGTGTACTCCAAACACGCCATGAAATCCCCTACCCAATTGAACCTCCACTTTCTTATTGGTAGTTTGATTGTCCTTCTTTCGGTTCCATGTTTTGGCCAGAATCCATCTGTAATAATGGGAGACACCTGGGCAAAGGCAAAAACCACTCGTAAAGGAACGATTGCCGTCTATTGGTATGAATCCAAACCGTTTGTATACAAGAATGAAAAAGGGCAAATGCGTGGAATTGAAATTGAGATCCTGGAAGGTTTTAAGGATTACCTGAAACAAACGCATCATATTGACTTAAAAATCGCCTGGAAAGAAGCCCATGATTTTGGTGATACTTATACCTCCATCCGCGATAAAAAAGAAGAAGGTACATTTGGCATTTCCGCCTTTTCCATAACCCCTGAAAGGCAGCTGGAAGTGGGCTTTAGTCCTTCTTATATGTCGGATATTTCCGTTATGATTTCCAGCAAGGACATTCCCGTTGTCCAAAGTATGGAGGAGTTTGATCGCATCTTCTCAAAACTCACTGCCGTCACCATCAAAGAGACAACCTACGAACAAGATCTCATTAAATTAAAAAGCATAAGCAATCTTCCATTCGCCATTAAGTACATACCCAGTGAGCAAAACATCATGCGCACGATAGAGAAAATGGATAGCGCATTTGGCTTCATCGATCTTCCGGTCTACATGATGATCTTCAATAACGACCCTTCCGTCAATGTTAAAAGACAGAACTTATTTCCCATAAAACGAAAAGGCTATGCCATTATCTTTCCGCCTTTGAGCGATTGGTCTATCCCACTCAATGAATACTTCGCCTCAGACCAATTCAAGACGAGCCTCGAAACGATTATCGCCAAATACATCGACCGGGAGCTGTACCGCTTCGTAGAAAGTCTTGCGATCCAATCCAATGACCCGGTTATCCTTCTGACCAAAGAAAAAGAAATTCAACAAAGGGATCTCCTGGGTAAATCAGAACAGATTGCGCAGGAAACCCGAAAAAGGGATTTTTTGATCGCCGTGCTGGTGGTGATTCTGACATTCCTGCTCATCATCATTATGCTTTACAAGAAACGAAATGAGCAGAAGAAACAAATTGAAGCACAGGGCAAGAGCCTGACACAAAAAAGTGAGCAACTTGAAAAAAGAAACCAGCACCTTGTGACCCTCGATCAGGAAAAAAATAACCTTATCAAGATACTGGCGCACGATCTGCGCACCCCCATCAATCATGTGCAGGGGCTTGCTCAGGTGTTGCTAATGGACAATGAGACCCTCCCCGAGGAACAAAAGATGATCATCCGAAATATCTCGGACGCTTCGGTTAGATTAAATAAGATGATCACCAATATATTGGATATTGACGCGCTAGAAAATGAGCGAATTAAAATTTTCATGGATGCGGTTGACATCAGTTCACTTCTTCGTCAGGTGGTCCGTAGTTTTGATAAACAAGCGCTCAAAAAAAATATATCACTTTCATTCACCTCCGCGAAGGAAGCAAGTCTCATCCAGGGAGATTCTCTTTTCCTGATTCAAATCTTTGAAAACCTGCTATCCAACGCCATCAAATTTTCAGAAAACGGAAAAAGTGTTGAAACGACCGTCTCCGAAGAAAATGACAAAGTGATCATCCGGGTCCAGGACCAGGGGCCGGGGTTGACCGAGGATGACTTGCAGTCGCTCTTTAAAAAATTTAAGCAGCTCAGTGCAAGACCTACTGGCGGTGAAAGCTCCATGGGATTAGGATTGTCGATTGTAAAGAAATATGTTGAATTGATGAAGGGGAGGGTTTGGTGTGAATCCGAACACGGGTTTGGGGCTACATTCCTAATTGAATTCACCAAACTTTAAACTTCAAAAAAAATGTCCGGTTCAAGCTAAGTCAACCGTCTTACCAGTGATTTATTAACACATTATTTCACACTAAAAATTTACATTATGAAAGAATTCATGTTTGTTTTCCGAGGCAGCGTGCAGAATGAAGAGGTTTTTGCCAATCAATCTCCCGAGCAAATGCAAGCGGAAATGGCCAAGTGGAATGACTGGATGGGCTCCATCGCAAAGCAAGGCAAATTAATCGGGGGTCAGCCATTGTCCCCGCAAGGCAAAGTGATCAAGGGTACATCCAAAAAACTGACGGACGGACCGTTTGTTGAAGGCAAAGACATCGTTGGCGGATATTTGTTGATCAAGGCAAATGATATCAACGATGCAGTAGAAATTTCCAAAGGTTGCCCTTCCCTGAACTCCCCTGATGGTTCGGTGGAAGTACGCGAAATCATGCCTATTTCCATGTGAAAAACCTGGAAGATGGAACCCTGAACCCCGGTAATTCGGGGTTCTCACTACTTACCAAATTGGGTAATGCAGGCACACGACCCTAACTCCATAAAGCCGTTAATTGATCACCTCTTCCGGCATGAATCGGGGAAGTTGGTGGCGGTGCTGACAAAAATATTTGGGCCAAAAAATCTTGAATTAGCAGAAGATGTTGTTCAGGATACCTTGTTAAAGGCGCTGGGACACTGGAAATTTCACGGTATTCCGGATAATCCATCCGCATGGTTATTTACTGCGGCACGCAACAAGGCCCTGGATGTTCTCCGTCGGGAACGGCATAAAAAAGAATTTGCAGACGATCTCACCGCACTGCTAAAATCGGAATACACCGTCGGCTCCACTTTAAATCATCTGATCAACGAAAACGAAATTCAGGATGAGCAGCTTCGAATGATGTTTGTATGTTGTCATCCTTCTATTCCGGAAGAAGGGCAAGTGGCATTGATCTTGAAAACATTGTGCGGATTCAGTGTAACTGAAATTGCAAAGGCTTTTTTGACGAATGAGGAAACGGTAACGAAGAGGCTCTATCGGGCACGGGAACAATTTCGCCAGGAAAATATCCGTTTTGAAATACCCCATCCTCCCGATTTGCCGTTGCGGCTCAACAGTGTACTAACAGCCATTTATTTACTTTTTAATGAAGGGTACAATTCCTCAAGTCATGACTTACTCATTCGCGAAGACCTTGTGGAAGAATCACTCCGTCTTACCCATTTTATGGCGGGCCATCCTGCAACCCGCAAACCTGCCACACTTGCCTTACTGGCGTTGCTGTGTTTTCATGCCGCGCGACTGTACAGCAGGGTAGACAAAGATCAGCACTTCATTTCGCTATCGCACCAGGACCGTTCCTTGTGGAACCAGGAATTAATCGCCCAGGGCAGATCATTTCTTAATCAGGCCTCCTTTGGCGAAACCTTGTCGGCCTACCACATTGAAGCCTCTATTGCCTACGAACATTGCATCGCGCAGAATTATGCCTCAACAAACTGGAAAGTGATTCTCCAACTGTACGATTGGTTGTACAGCCTTAAGCCGGATGCCACGGTGGCACTGAACCGGGCCATCGTCATCGCGGAAGTAGAGGGAGCACAGGCTGGACTAAATGCTTTGGATCAGATTCAAAGCCCCGATTCGCTAAGAAACTATTACCTCCTTCCCGCCACACGAGGAGAACTGTTCTTCAGGATTGGCAACTTCCAGTACGCCAGGAGAAATTGGGAAGAGGCAATTCAGATGACCTCATCACCGGTTGAAAAGGAATATCTAAGACAGAAGATCAATCAAATGGTATAAAATGGTATAATTAATTTGCGCTACAGCAATTGCCCAACTCCAAAAAGAATCACAAACAAGAGCGTCGAAAGGGCCATTTGTTTGAGATAGGGATCCAATTCCACGGAGGGTTTTTGTGTTACGGCAATTCCATTGCGAAGGAAAAGCGGAAGGGTCAGCAGAAAAATAAATTGAAGATAAGAATGATAAGTTAATATGGAATAGAGCGCGGCTGAAGCCAATCCGGCAATGAGCAGAAGCCAATGGTACCAGATTGCTTTTTCTTTCCCGATCCGCACGGGAATCGAAAATTTACCCGCCAACCGGTCTGAATCAATGTCGCGTATGTTGTTGATATTGAGTACGGCAATAGTAAAAACGCCGCAACTCAAAGCAGGCAATATTTCCAATGAGGAAATTTGCTGTGTAAAAAGATATAACGACCCCATTACTCCTACCAGGCCAAAGAAAATAAGCACAGAAATATCACCCAGACCGGCATAGCCATATGGTTTTTTACCGACGGTGTAAGCAATGGCGGCGATTATACTTAACACTCCCAAACCAAAGAAAAAAAGCAGGCTTTTCCAGTTCCACCCAAAAGATACAAGCAAAAGAGACACGCCCGCAGCCAGGCAAAGAAGAACAAAAAAGATGACGGCGTTCTTCATTTGGCTTGCTGTGATCACACCCGATTGAACGGCCCGCATAGGACCCGTTCGCGCAGCGTGGTCTGCGCCATTCATCGAATCGCCATAGTCGTTGGCGAGGTTAGAAAGTATTTGTAAAAAAATAGTGGTAAGGCAACAAAGGAAGAAGATCAAACCGTTGAATTTGCCCGCCGCCGCTGCCAGGAAACCTCCCATTGAAATGCAGGATAGCGCCAGGGGCAAAGTTCGAAGTCGAAAAGCAGAAATCCAGGCTTTCATTGCTCAGCTCAATTCAATAATCAAAGTTGTAAAAAGAAGCCCAATGTTCGTATGCTGCCCGGACTTCTTATTGATTTGGGCCTGATTACTTTAAAGCGCTGACAATTTTGTTATCCAGCGGGCTCACTTTAGAACCATAAAAGGCAATTACCTTGCCTTCCGGATCCACGAGGTACTTACAAAAGTTCCAGGAAGGCTTCTCCCCTGTTTTAGCCTCAAGCCATTTATACAGTGGGGAAGCATCTTTACCTTTGACGGAAATTTTTTCGAACATTTGAAATTTAACGCCGTAATTCTTTTGACAAAAGGAAGCAATTTCTTCGTTCGACCCGGGCTCCTGCCATAAAAAGTTATTGGCCGGGAAGCCTAGAACCGAAATTTTATTGCCAAATTGTTCGTGTAATCTTTCAAGCTCGGCATACTGTGGAGTAAAGCCACACTTCGATGCCGTATTCACCAGCAACAAATATTTTCCCTTGTACTGTGCAAAGTCAATGGCCTTGCCCTCCAGGGAGTTCATTTTGAAATCATAAATGGAGTGCTGTTCCTGAGGAGACGCTTTGGAGTCAAGAAGGGATGAAAACATAAACGAAGTTATTAAAATAACAAAAACGCCGACCAATATGAAGATGCGTTTCATCAGTTCAGCTCGCTCGTAATTTGAGCATCAAGGGGTTTCACTTTCGAATTGAAGAACTTTACAGTTCCATCGGCTTTCACGATGTATTTGCAAAAATTCCAGGTCGGCTCCTGTCCCGTTTTTTCTTTTAGCCAGGCATATAACGGATGTTGGTCTGCTCCTTTCACAGAAATCTTTTCAAACATTTGAAAAGAGACATTATAGTTTTTCGTGCAGAAAGTCTGAATTTCTTCATTGGAACCCGGCTCCTGACTACCAAAATTGTTGGCCGGAAAACCGAGGATGGTCACCTTCTTGCCATACAATTCATGGAGTTTTTGCAAATCAGCATACTGAGGGGTGTTACCACACTGTGAGGCAACATTCACGATCAGGAGGGTTTTGCCCTTGTATTGTGAAAAATCAATCGTTTTTCCGTCGATGGCATGAATTTTTAAGTTATACAGTGAGCTCAGTGGACCTACGGCCAGAAAAAGTATGGCAAGAATCACGGTTTTCATAGTTTTTAGATTTAATGAATAACAATTTCCGGAAGGTAATGTTCCTTTTTTTCACAATATAATTATTTTGAGCAACCCCCATTTGATTATGATCAAAGGTCAAAACCTGCGTAATGTTAGGTTTTATAAAGGCAAAAATCATGATTTTTTTACCCGCGAACCGCGAATCTTGATCCAGTATTAAACGCAACCATCCTTCACCCATGAAAAAATTGCAACCTGATTCTTTACGCTTTATGCTGCTGATCTGCATAAGCGTGCTGGCCCTATCCACCGGATGGAGCCAAAAACCGAAAGCCTGGGTTGCTCCCACCGCCTCGAATGACTTGAAAAATCCGCTGACCAACGATCCTCAATCTTCCATCGATGGAAAAAAGATTTACACCTCGGTGTGCGCAGTATGTCACGGCGATAGTGGAAAAGGCAATGGCGCAGCCAGCGTGGCGCTTGATCCGCACCCTGCAAACTTCCTTAGGATCGATATAAAACAGGAAAGTGATGGCGCCATTTTCTGGAAGTTGACGGAGGGTAGACCTCCTATGGCCTCATACAAAACATTGCTTACCGAGACACAACGATGGCAGTTGGTTACCTACATACGCAAACTTGAAGAGAAAAAATAAACCCTATTTCCATGAATGCATTTTTATCCCAGACGGCTCGTCTAAGCCTATTCCTGGCAGTTCAAAGTGGCATCGCTTTTACATCGCTTGGACAGCAAAATAAGCCGACGACTGATTCCATAATGGATGCCAGACTATCGGTTGTTGAAAAGAAAGTTGCATTCCACACCCCCGGTCAAAGTCATTTGATGGTCGTTGGATTAACCACATTTGGACTTGTTAGCAGCCGAAATGTGACCACGCTCAATGGAGTTTCTCAAACAACAAAAAGCAGTGTTTTTGGTGGCGGTGATACGTATGAGTTTAGTCCCATGTTTTTATGGCGACAAGGCAATAAAGTACTGCTGGAATTTGAACCTTCCTTTAACCATGACGGCCTGAGCGTTAACTGGGCAGCGATATCTTACTTTGTAACCCGTAACGTAATTGTTAGAGGCGGCTATTTTGTCTTGCCTTTCGGCATTTACACAAAGAAGTTGGCTGCGGGCTGGATCAATAAGGTTGCGACCGATCCAATTGGCCTTCCAACTGGAGCTGATTATGGCGTTGAAGTCTCCGGCGGGGTGCCGCTGGGAAGTATAAAATGGAATTATGATTTAAGTATTACCAATGGAATGTCCCTCATGCCGGACGGACAACTGCAAAGTATCGGTCTCAATTCAAATGCCAGAAACAAGACCTTAACAGGCAGATTGGGATTGTTACCCCTTTCAAATAGTTCCCTTGAAGTGGGAGTCTCCGGTATGCATGGTGGCGTTGCAAATGGGGATGCCCGATTCCAAAATGCCATTACTGATATGGTAGCCTTTGATCTCAATTATGTTAAAATTTTTATGCCATTCCAGGTAAATGTTAAGAGTCAATATAATCTGGTCAATGTGAACCATCAAAACTATACAACACCTTCCGATAGCTCGAAGCTCTACAGCTTTAACAATCATTCCACTTCGGCATACGGGCAATTCTCCATTCGCACGATGGAATCTCAAAGCGAGCTCTTAAAGAAAATTGAATTGGCCTTTCGGTACGGCAACTACACGACGCCGGCTAACTCGGCGTGGGGAAGCAAATCAACACAAACCGATTTTGGCATCAACTATTGGATAAATTGGAGAACGGTGGTGAGATTGACATACGAGATTATAGATACAAAAAGTACAGCAGACGTTGCAATTGGCGGCAATCCAGCTGACACCAAAAACTATGCGTTTCATGCTCAATTTTCCATACAGCTGTAAAATATAAAAACCTCCTCTTATGAAATCCCTGAAATTAACGAACTCAATCTTTATGACTTCCCTGGCCTTCATTGTCGCTATAATACTCACCTTAATTAGTTGCAAAGTGAGTCAGAATGTAGCCGACAAATCAGGCGCCCAATTATGGGGTGAAAATTGTCAGCGTTGTCATAACACGCCAACCCCTTCATCCTTTTCAGCTGACCAATGGGAAACAATCGGAATGCACATGCAAACCCGGGCACTGATTACGGAACAAGAGCGAAAAAAAATAGTTGACTTCTTACAACAAGCTCATTAAAACTCCTTGTACCCTTCTCTTCAGGAAAAGGGTGACGGGTTGAGGTTATAAAAGTCAGGGTTTTTAGAGATGCCATTAATCATCTATCAGGACTAATCTTACATCCTTTGTGGCACCTTGATTCCCAATAAATCCATTGCCTTCTGAAGCGTTTCAGAAACAACTCGGGAGAAAGCAATTCTGAATCTCAGCTTAGCGGGGTCGCTTTCATTGAAAATAGGAATATTCTGATAAAACTGATTGTATTCTCTTGCCAATTCATAGGCATAGTTGGCAATCGAGGCGGGCGAGTATTCCTTTGCTGCTTCCTGAACTTTACCAGGATAAGCATTGAGTAACTTAATCACTTCCCGTTCGGCGGGCTCCAGGCTACTAACAGAAATGTTTTGATCGATACCTATTCCCAATTCTCCGGCCTTGCGCAAAATGGCACAAATCCGTGCGTGCGTATATTGAATGAACGGTCCGGTATGCCCTTGCAGTTGAATCGATTCATTTGGATCAAACATCATCCTTTTTTTCGGGTCTACTTTCAGTAAAAAATATTTGAGAGCGCCCATTCCCACCATCTCTGATAAGGCTTGAACCTCCAGAAGGGACAGGTCATTGATCTTACCCAATTCGCGGGTTTGCTTGGCGGCCTCTTCAATCATTTCCGCCATTAAATCATCTGCATCCACTACTGTCCCCTCACGGGATTTCATTTTACCCGAAGGCAAATCCACCATCCCGTAAGACAAATGGTAACATTCTTTTGCCCACGCATAGCCCAACTTGGCCAGAATCAAAAACAATACCTTGAAATGATATTCCTGTTCATTGCCGACTGTATAGACTTGCCGTATGATTTTCGGGAAATCGCGAAAACGCAAAATAGCTGTTCCAATGTCCTGCGTTATGTAAACCGAGGTCCCATCAGCGCGGAGCAGCACTTTTTGATCAAGTCCATCCGATGTTAAATCCACCCACACCGAACCATCCTCTTTTTTAAAGAAAATACCCTGATCCAATCCGCGCAGCACTTCATCCTTTCCCAACAAATAGGTATCGGATTCAAAATAGAGTTTTTCAAAGTCCACTCCCATCTGTTTGTAGGTATCAGCAAAACCGATATAGACCCACTCATTCATTGTTTGCCAAAGCAGCAGGATTTCCGGATTTCGTTGCTCCCATTGTTGGAGTATCTTCACGGCAAGTTTCATGATGGGCGCTTCCTTCTCAGCCTGGTCTTTGGAAACTCCCTGCTCCAGCAATGTGTTGATTTGTGCTTTATAAACTTTATCAAACTCCACGTAGTATTTTCCCACCAGTTTATCGCCTTTCAATCCACTGCTTTGCGGGGTTTCACCATTTCCAAAAAGTTTCCATGCAGCCATGGATTTACAGATGTGAATTCCACGATCGTTAATAATCTGCACTTTGTGAACCTGATAGCCAAGGGCCTTGTAAATTTCGGCGACGCTCCATCCTAAAAAATTATTTCGAAGGTGTCCGAGATGAAGTGGTTTGTTCGTGTTGGGGGAGGAGTATTCCACCATCATTTCTTTTCCATTGGCCGGAAGGAAGCCAAAATCCTTGTCATTCAGGATTGTCTGAAAAACCTTCACCCAGGTGTCATCGGAAATAACAAGGTTTAAAAATCCTTTGACCACGTTGTACTGATGCACGATACGCGAATGCGCGACCAGATAATCACCCACCATCCTGGCTGTCTCTTCAGGGCCTTTTTTGGAAAGTTTTGCAAGCGGAAAGCAAACCAGCGTGTGAGACCCTTCAAATTCCTGATTGGTGGGTTGAATCTGCAGGTTGTCAGCAGCCTGATTAAAAAGACTGGAAAAAGCTTTTTGTATTTCGGAACGAAGGGATAGTTCTAGGTTCATCATGCCATTTTAACATTCCAATAAATTTTACATCAGAAACGCAAAGGCGCAAAGTTGCCCAAGGGTATCGTGCTCATCGTTTTTTACTGACCTCCTTTGCGAAACCCTCCAGTTTGGCACCTTGCAGCATACTATTTTTACAGATCAAGTATATAGGCAAACATGAGCGGAGCGACGATCGTTGCGTCGCTTTCGATGATAAACTTTGGCGTTGTGATGCTGAGTTTGCCCCACGTAATTTTTTCATTTGGGACGGCGCCGGAGTAAGAGCCATAGCTGGTGGTTGAGTCACTGATCTGGCAGAAGTAGCTCCAGAAGGGAATGCCATCGCGCTCCAGATCCTGGTGCAGCATGGGTACGACACAAATCGGGAAGTCACCCGCAATGCCTCCACCAATCTGGAAGAATCCAATCCCATCCTTACCCGAATTTTGAGTATACCATTCTGCCAGGAAAGTCATGTATTCAATTCCACCCCTCACGGTAGTAGGCTTCAATTCCCCGGTGATACAATAGGAAGCAAAAATATTCCCCATCGTACTGTCTTCCCAGCCGGGCACAACCATCGGCAAATTCTTTTCTGCGGCCGCAATCACCCAGCTGTTTTTGGGATCAATCTCATAATATTGCTTCAATTCACCACTGCGAATCAACTTATACATAAACTCATGCGGCAGATACCGTTCCCCTTTGTCATCGGCATCCTTCCATATTTTGTATATGTGTTTTTGCAATCTCCGGAATGCCTCTTCTTCAGGGATGCAGGTATCGGTCACCCGGTTCATGTGATTCTGTAAAAGGTCCCACTCCTGTTCCGGGGTGAGGTCGCGGTAATGCGGAATTCTTTTATAATGAGAATGTGCCACCAGATTCATGATGTCTTCTTCCAGATTCGCGCCGGTGCAGCTGATGATCTGCACTTTGTCCTGG
>JAYVXP010000290.1:0-3078 GCA_043785125.1 Bacteroidia bacterium | reverse complement strand
GATAGTTCGGTAATGCGGTCGTTGCAGTGACGGCATACGCGCGTCACACCCTTGGGGCTGTGGACTATTGAGAAGGATGGGGGGCTACAGAGACACATATCTCCATCGGCTCATGGGCCCACTAAGTAGTCCCACAGAATTAAAATAATGATGGTTGCTCAACTTCTTTAACAGCAATAGTTTCAAGATTTCTTATGGCTTGGTCAAAATAAGTCCCCTTCAACTCGATACCTATTGCCTTCCGTCCGGACCTCACAGTCTGATAAACTTCTGACCCCACCCCCATAAATGGAGTTAGCACGGTTTCGCCAGGATTTGCATAAAGCTGTAAGCCACGCTCAATGACGTCAAGCTGCAAGGGATGTACGTGTTTCTCATCGTCTTCATCGCGGCCCTCTTTGTATGGTAGAACATTATCAATTCGAACATCTAACCAGAAGGCATCGGCATATTGTCGCCATATCCAATGACTATATCTGTTTTCTAACTGACTGCCTTGCCAATTGCGATACTGTTTTAAATCTTTTGGCATTTCCTTTTCTCCAGCGTAATTTAAAAGACCGTGTTCATGTGAAACTGGTATTTCATTTATGCCGGCATTCCTGAATATCAAAAGTTGGTCCGCATTGGCAATACTTGATTTGGTTGAGTCAATCGTTATCCCTTTATGGGATAAACTTTTTGTCATGGTTCTGTTTCTTACAAGTAATGGCTCTTTCCAAATGAAGTGACGGGCGCAAAACTTCCAGCCATATTTTTGATGTTGCCGAATAATCTCACCTGGCAAATCAATAAGGTTATCTAACCCTGAGTTGCCTGTAGGGATGTCAGTGCAATGGACTGCACTCATCCTGCCAGGTAATGTGACACGGGCAATTTCCTGAACGATAAAATCGTATTGTTCAAAAAACTCATCACGATCAATACAATTTGATAAATCACGTTCATCAGAACTGTATTGATACAGTCCACCAAACGGAGGTGAATAAATGGAAAGATGAACTGATTTTGATGGAATTTTCGGAAGAACCTCCATACAATCTCCATGATAGATAGCATAATCGTCTGTGATTAATTCGCGTTGGATAGCCATGATGGTAAGTTTGGGTTTAATGAATCTTTTTTTCTTTGAATATGAGTAGCATCATTCATATGTTTAACTAATTCTGCAAACATTTTGTCCGTTAAGAGTGCCTTGCGCCTCATGTTTTCACCGATATGCTTTTCACCTTCGGTCAAAACTATATCAACCTTAACCGGATTTTCTTGTCCAAACCTCCAGCACCGCCTGATAGATTGATAATATTGTTCATATGAATGGGAACCGAACGTAACCACATGGGCGCAATGCTGCCAATTCAATCCCCAAGCTCCTATTTTTGGTTTTGTAATTAGCTTTTTTATTTGACCTAATGAAAACGCTTTATAAATTTCTTCGCGCTCATCGTCATCGGTGGACCCGGAAACCTGAACAGATCCAGGAATAATCTTTTCCAATAAGTCACCTTCGGGGTTCATGTGGCACCATATTATTGAAGGCTTATCGTGATCAACAAGACTGGCCACATATTCGGCTCGTTGATTGATTGTTCTCCTTCTTTCTTCGCGTTCCTGGGCCAGGCCAACGGCCCTGACAACAAATAACATTCCATCAGCAGGGGTGTTTGGCATAATAATATGCTCTTGCTCAATCAATTCTTTAAGTTGGAATCCTCCATCATCAAAGCCAAGATCAGAAGGCTTTCGGCAGGCCCGGGCCCATGAGCAAATCCATTTCCAGAAAGGTTCTTCTGCGTGACCTTTGAGTCGGTAAGCCCCTATTTGTTGAGCGACACGATAAGAAAGTTTTGCAAAATAATTTCCGGTATTGGCCGCCCTTGCCAGTTTAACATCATTCATTCTGTGACGCTTCTTGTCATCCATCACAAAAAACCGCGTAATCATGTCCGAATATCCAAGGTAGCCTAATGCCTCGCTTGAAGTTCCTAACTCCGTGTAATCATTGGGGGAAGCTGTGGCGGTACATAACAAGCGGTAAGGAATCTTTGCCATGAACCGAGTCACGGCCTTTTGAGTGGCTCCGGAAAAGTGTTTTAGAATTGAACTTTCATCGCACACAACTCCCCCGAAATCATCAGGGCTGAATTTATGAAGCTGTTCATAGTTAGTCACATAAATACCAGTTCCGTTTATTGAGCCTTCCCGGGACCGGATACATTGAACGCCAAATTTTTCTCCCTCTTGGATTGTCTGCCCACCCACGGCAATTGGCGTTATAATCAGGATGCGTTTATTGATTTTTCTCATTACATTTTCAGCATAAACCAATTGCATAGCAGTCTTCCCCAATCCACATTCGGCAAAAATTGCTCCGCGTCCTTTCCGCAAAGCCCACGTGACTAATTCTTTTTGGAAGTCAAAAAGTTTATCGGACATCCAAATGGGTTCAAATCCATGTTCGCCACCTAATTGACTTTTACGAGATAAAAATTCCGTGTAATTCATTTAATCCAAGAGTTTATAATTTTCGCTTCCTAGTTCAGCAAGCCCAGCATCTCCAAGGCAGAACATCTTATCGGTCGAAAGTACGTGTCAACCGATAGGCTTTGACGGGGAACAGGTCGTTGTCCCTGGCATATAGAAAATCCTGCTGGGTGTGACAGACGGAGTTGTCAACGGCCACACAGATAACGATTTCAGTCTGGCCTAACTTGATGGCGGCATTTCGGTTGATGTATTGGTCGTGGTTGACGAAAGTTGTGACTTCATCACCGAGTACTTGTATGAGGTTGGGCATAATATAGGGGGGTTATTTAGTAATTCAGGAAGTTACCTGCTTTGATGGTGGTCGTTCACTTAAAAGCATCTTTATTTCTGTTTTGTGGTTCTATGTACGGCAGGTTCAGTATGCGAAAGTAGTCAGCCTCTTCTTTTAGAGGTATGATACGATCATCATTCCATAAAAATCCGTCTTGTTGGCGTAAGCCTATCTTCAATGCGCGGATCATCAGCATGCGCACGAACTCCTCGTCACCCGTGCGGATGACTACGAGGTTGCCCCAGTTGTCGGGCTGAGCT
>JAYVXP010000289.1:0-3087 GCA_043785125.1 Bacteroidia bacterium | reverse complement strand
GGGAGTAAGCATGATGCCATGACCGAGCTAGAAATCCCTAAACTCCTCAATGCGGTTTTCTTTGTTATACTGTACATCGATTACCTATTGATACAAATAGGAATTTCATTGCCTTTTGGCGGATCTTTGATTTGTGTGGCGAGAAAAAATAAAGACTTTATTTAACAACCAACGTGAATTTCATTCTAATTTACTTGTCAGGCATAGTATGCCTCGCCATTATTCCTGTGTCGGGATATTTAATCCTTCGCCGGGTTTCTTTTGCGCTTAAGCCGGGCGCGCTTTTTTTTCTGCGATGTTTTGTTGGATTGCTTGTTTGGGTGTCCTTGTATTCAATCTGGAAGACGAACGGTATCACTTTTAACATCGCCATTTTGGCTTTTCTCATTTTTCTTTTTGTCGGTAAGAAATCAGACACTGAAAAAAGCCCCCCACTTCAATACCGGTATATTCTTATCGGATTATTTTTTTTTAGCTTTTGTTTCATCTTAAAATGTTTTTCGTTCTATAACTTTTCAGCGCACCTTCCCAATATCCCCCACAACGATGTGCTGTTTTACACAACAGTTTCTGATTTTATCGGCCAAACTGGCCAGGAAAATATTGAAAACTTCAGGAATGTCGTTGACTCCTCCGTTCACGGTTTATTCCCTTATCATTTTTTTGAGTTGTGGATGAATTCTTTTCTCAGCACAGCGTTTCATCACAATAGTTTATGGACTTTTGAACTGCTGACTCATCCGCTCTTGCTGACTTTTGTTGCTTTAGGGTTCTACGCACTGATGGAGGAATTAACAAACGGTCGGTCATCAATATTTTTGATAATGGCATCTCTAGGCTGGCTTTTCTTTGCCGGCCTGTCAATTGATTTTCCTAAAATGAATATTGCGCCAATGAACGGGGTTCTATATCCTAAACTTCTTGGCATTTATCTTTTTATCCTGGCTTCATCATTGTTCTTTATCTCAAGGCAATTTTGGTTTTCAGTTGCAACATTGTTGGTCCTTGCATGGACCAATACGGCGGCCGCGCCCGGTATATATATGGGATTGTTTTTATATGGGAGCCTCATGTTGTTACGCTACGATAAATTGAGCGGATGGAAAATCATTATCGTGACGGTAATTTCGGCGGTGGTATATCTGACATGCTTTGTAGTCTTCAAAACCCGGCAGGATAGTTTTGCGTCTGGAATGGTTGTCATCAACACAATGCTGGGCGCGGCCAAAACATGGACAGTTCAGTTGATCATGATGGTCCTCAACTATTCGATTGTGATTGGCGTTCTTTTTTGGCTGATCTTGGGCAAAAGATTTTCCCTTAAGTTCAAAATGGAGAATCCGGACATTGCCCGACTTTTGCAACTGCTTTTTCTGATTGTGATTTCAGGATGGGTTTTCTCGGGGGTTACAATATCTATCGTTTCTTCACAATTTGCCTACAATCTTTATGTTCCTGTTTTAACCCTTGTCATTATTGTTTTGAGCAGCCTACTCATTGAGGGCGCTTTGAAAAATGAAGTCTTCCTTGGAATGGGTCTGCTTCTGCTGGTTTTGACATATAATATCTATTTCACCTTTGAGAGTTCATTATTTTCAAAATCATCGAGAGTGAATCGTTATTCACGGGGATTTGTTGAAACGACCGGCAAAGCAATACAGGGTTTAGAGAAGCCATTAGGATTATTTATTGCAGATCAATCTTTTTTTGAAAGGAGTGACTTAAATAAATCGGAAGATAACCACTACCCATCCAAGTATTTGAAATCCTGGAGATCAGGCCTATTTTTGGTAAATTACTATCCTGATCAAATCATGGATTCTGTGTCAGGAATGTCGAGGATGTATATTCGAAACTGTGTTTTATATTCGTTTGCTCGTCAAAAGCATTTGCCGATTTCCAACCTGAATACTTCCCGTCTACAATTTGTACACGCGTTCCGGCCTGGTTTCTTGCTTATTCAGGGAAGTGGATTTCCTCCTGTTGAGTTGCGGAAGTATGTGACGGATTCGGTACATGATAGCCGGTCGGGCGAGAAAATGTATATCTTAACATATTAATTGTAGTTGTTTACACTGTCGAAAATGATGCATATACTTGATTAAATAAGTTTGTAACAATAGAATGTGATGCGAATTAAGTCTTACTACAATTTTGTAAAAAAGAAAATCTCAAATAAGATATTGAAATTCTGGTTTAAGGGGAATAATGTAGTTTGTTTGGTTTGTGATTGGCACGGTAGGAAATTTATTTTGGGGCGTTGCCCGTCCTGCGATTCCTTGCCAAGGACGAGGTTAATTTCTTACCTATTCGAAACATTGAATATCGATTTGAACAACAAGACCGTTCTACATGTTGCGCCGAATGTTCAGGAGTATGAAATCGTAAAGAGCAATTACAAAATGGCTGTTTATGATCGTCTTGATCTTTATCCTCGCAAAATTATGAACTTGGTTCAGGATTTAACTAAGCTTGATATCGCAAGTGAAACATATGATTTCATAGTCAATTGGCACGTCATGGAGCATATTCCGGAAGATGGGAAGGCGATTAATGAGATGTATCGCGTTCTTAAACCCGGGGCCGGATTGCTTTTGTCGGTACCCATCCATCCCATAGGGAGGGAATTGACCTATGAGGATAAAAACCTACCAGCTTCGGGATTTTTGGAAGTCCACGGTCATCCCGAGCACTGCAGAAGCTGTGGCCTTGATTATTATAAGCGATTTGAATCGGCCGGGTTTCGAACAACCACAATTGCAGTTAAGAATTATAGTTTGTTCGAAACCAATCGGTACGGCCTTAAACCAGGTCATGTAGTTTGGCTGTTTAAAAAATGATGGACTTTTGATTTTGCTGCTTAAATTCTGGAGAAAATGACTCTTGTAGGCGGACGGATAGACTTGATTGTTTTTGGAGATATGCCTGCGTCCTGGAAGTTGGGCAGGGTTGTGCAGGCAACCTATTCCATCGAATCGATCAATGTGGCGTTGCGTCAATTGCTTTCCGCTTCCGGTGACGGATTTGTCTTCTTCTACGAAAATAGCGGCCACACGCTTACCGAAGAAATAATTTCGACGCTCAATG
>JAYVXP010000288.1:0-3112 GCA_043785125.1 Bacteroidia bacterium | reverse complement strand
TTGGCTGGTAAACACGCTGTCCTTATATTTGATCACTAACCCTCCCTTCCTATGAGAAAAATATTTATCCTCAGCAGCATAGTCATCTCTGCGCTGATACTGGTGTGGGCCTATTTTTGGATGGACGCCCTTTTTGCATTCATCGTTGTAGCACCCCTTATTTATATGGGCATTGCCGATATGGTGCAAACGCGCCAGTCGATCAAACGCAATTTTCCGGTCATTGGCAGGCTGCGGTATTTCTTTGAAATGATCAGGCCCGAGATACAACAATACTTTGTGGAATCGGATACTGATGGAGCGCCTATCAACCGGAATGAACGCTCCGTGATTTACCAGCGCGCGAAAAGGCAAATCGATACCATTCCGTTTGGCACTCAGCTAAATGTTTATGCAGAAGGTTACGAGTGGATCACACATTCCATCGCACCAAAAGATTTCCACAAGATGGACCATAATCCTCGCGTGCGTTTTGGCGGCAAAGACTGTAAGCAACCGTACGATATGAGTGTGTTCAATATTTCAGCGATGAGTTTTGGTTCGTTGAGTCAGAATGCAATCCTGGCGTTGAATGCAGGCGCTAAGATCGGCGGCTTTGCTCATAACACGGGTGAGGGTGGGTTGAGTCCGTACCACCTGCAGCCCGGAGGAGATATTATCTGGCAAGTTGGTACCGGTTATTTCGGAGCGCGTACGGAAGACGGGAATTTTTCAGCCGATGCGTTTCAAAAAAATGCTACCAAGCCGAATGTGAAGATGATCGAGATCAAACTTTCACAAGGCGCCAAGCCGGGACACGGAGGAATTTTGCCGGCCAAGAAAAACACTCCGGAGATTGCCGCCATCCGTTTGGTAAAACCAGGAACGACCGTATTTTCTCCACCGTTTCATAGCGCGTTCTCCACACCCATTGAACTGCTTCTGTTTGTAAAAAAACTGCGTGAGCTATCGGGTGGCAAGCCTATCGGATTCAAACTGTGTGTAGGCCGCAAGAGCGAGTTTCTCTCCATTTGCAAAGCCATGATACAACTCAACCTTTATCCTGACTTTATTACCGTGGATGGTGGCGAAGGCGGCACTGGCGCTGCTCCACCGGAGTTTACGAACTACGTAGGCATGCCATTGATGGACGCACTTGCATTTGTTGACGATGCTTTGCGCGGATTTGGTATTCGCAATGAAATGAAAATAGATGCCTCTGGTAAAGTGCTCACCGGATTCCACATTTTGAGGGCGATGGCGCTTGGTGCGGATACTTGTAACAGTGCCCGTGCGATGATGATGGCCCTCGGCTGCATCCAGGCGTTGGAGTGCAACAAGAACACCTGCCCGACCGGCGTGGCAACACAAGACCCATACTTCATGAAGGGTCTTGTGGTAGAAGACAAAAAAACTCGCGTGGCCAACTTCCACAAAAACACGGTAGAAAGTTTTGTAGAACTCATGGGCGCGATGGGCATCGACAATCCCGAAAAGATCAACCGTAGCCATGTGTACCGCCGGGTGTTTATGAATATGGTGAAGACCTACGATGATATTTACCCCAGCATCCCCGATGGCTGCCTCCTGGAAGGCGGCGATGTGCCGTTTGATTACGAGGGATACCTGAAGCGGGCGAGTGCGGAGAGCTTTGAGATCGCAGTCTAAAATGCAGAATGATGAATGGCGAATTTTGAAGTGAAACCCACTCAACTTCTCCAGATCGCTATCGGGATCGACATTGGGCATTCAATATTCAAAATTCTATCCCTGTTCTGAGACTGTTTGTTGGATGGGGACATACTCTTTGATTTCGAAGTAGAAAAAATAAAGCAAACGGGGAGCATTAAAAATATTTTTTAACCTGCTGACATAGGGTTGTCAGTAACGCAGATTTACTTTATGCCAATCGAACGATCGTAACCAAACAACCCTCGCCATGGACAAGGAACTAATCTTCAAAAACACCATCACCATCAACGCTTTCCCTGCAAAAGTGTGGGATGCTCTGACAAACCCCCAGCAGACAAAAAAATACATGTTTGGCTGCGAGACAGTCTCGGACTGGAAAATTGGAAGTGCGTTGTTGTGGAAAGGAAGTTATGAAGGCAAAGAAATGGTATTTGTAAAGGGCACCATCGCAGACATAAAGCCCGGGAAATTTTTAGCCTACACCACGATCGATCCAAATTCAACCATCGCTGATATTCCTGAAAACTACCTGACGGTGACTTATGATCTAAAAGAGGAAAGCGGTAAGACTCTATTTACGGTAACCCAGGGTGATTATTCAACCGTTGCTGACGGTGAAAAAAGGTATAAAGAAGCCTTCAATAATGGCGAAGGATGGAATCCTATCCTGGTTGAAATCAAAAAATTGGTGGAAGCTGGATAAGATCAACGACAGTTTTGCGTGACATCCATTTCTGTTGGACTTTGCTCTGTTTCCCAATTAGCTAACTTTGCTGTGGATAAAATGTTCCTTTAGGGACAAAAGAAAGAGATTGAGCTGGCTATGAAACTGAAAATAGTATTTAATGAAAAAGAAAGTAAATAAAAATTTGACATCATTTGCCGACCATTTAAATCAGCAGTACGGGAAAAGAGGGACTCCCAAAAGAAACGCACACGAACAGGAATTTGAAGCTTTCAAACTCGGCGTACTCATTCAAGAAATGAGAGAGCGTAAGTGACGCAAACACAGTTGGCAACCAGGTGTGGGACGACGAAGTCTTACATTTCAAGAATTGAAAATAATGCGAGTGATATACGCCTTTCGACGCTCATGAGAATAATCCAAAAAGGACTCGGCGGACGTTTAAATCTCTCTGTTACGTATTAACCTGGATATTTTCCGATCGAAATCGGGAGGTGGGAACACGCCTTGAAAAACGTACTTCGTTGCTGAGCGTTTTTTCAACGCGTGCTTTGGCGAGATCAAAATTCTTTGCGCTTGTTCTTTGTTCCAAAGCCGTCAGGATTATGGATAGAATGTTTAATTACAAAGCTTACTTGTAAAAAACTCTTCCACCGTATCCAACACGTCAATATACGTGATGGAAGAATTATCTCCTTCTATCTTAGTTATCTTCTTCCGTGGCGTATGCCCCACCACCTGGTGGTAGCCGGGCAA
>JAYVXP010000287.1:0-3121 GCA_043785125.1 Bacteroidia bacterium | reverse complement strand
AGGAAGATTGTGGTGCAGGCGTCAATCAATTCTCCAATGCTCATGGCGCGCAGTGTTCCGAGTTTTTTGTTCAGTCCTTCATCCCCGGCCAGTTTGCCGCGGTCTAGTTTCTCTTTAAGAATCGGCGCCAGCAGTTCCACCGTTTCTTCAAAGCTGACCAGCCCCAGCCGGCAACCGTCTTCGAGATCGATGATACTGTAACAAATATCATCAGCCGCCTCTACCAAAAATGCAAGCGGGTGGCGGCACCATGCACCCTCGGCTGCGTTGCTCAATTCAAGTTGACCCGCGAGATCGGAAAAAATCTCTTTCTCACTCTGAAAAAATCCAAATTTCTTCTGGCTCTTTTTCGATTTATCGCGCGACGGAAAAAGAGCCGGGCACGGATATTTTGTAAAGGCACCCAACGTGGCGCAGGTAAGCTTCATCCCATATTCGTGTTGGTTTAAAATACGGAAGCCCTGCGCGTTTCCTTCAAACTTGATAAGATCGCTCCACTCCGGTCCACTCACGGCTCCTTTGAACGATGTATCTTCCAGGAAAAAATCTGACAAGGCATCTTCACCGGCATGGCCAAAAGGTGGATTGCCCAGGTCATGAGCTAATGAGGCGGCGGCGACAATCGCTCCAAAATCGAACAATGAAAAATTTTGATTCAATTCCGGATGTCGTTCCAGGACTACTTCTCCTACTCGTTTTCCCAGCGATCTGCCGACACTCGAGACTTCAAGGCTGTGTGTGAGGCGGGTATGAACAAAATCATGTTCCGGCAACGGATGGACCTGCGTTTTGTCTTGCAGCCTGCGAAAAGGATGTGAAAAAATTATGCGATCATAGTCCTGTTCGAAGGCGCTGCGATACGATTCTGATGATGTCGATTTTTGACCGAGGCGGTTCGCTGAAAGAAGGTTGGTCCAGTTCACGATTTAATTAAAATGAGTCATAAATTCCCGCTTCGCGGGCGGGCAAACAGAAACAAATTTGATTATTTTAAACTAAACCACCTTCCCACCCACTATTTTTGACAACATGTATAAGACACTGGTTAACGGAAATGCATTTGAGATCATTCAGATTAAGGAAAACTGGGTGGTAAATGGTAATCCGCTTGACTGGAACCTCACCTCGCTGGGTGACGGGCATTACCACATCGTGTATCAGAATAAAGGCTTTCGTGCTGAAGTCGTAAAAATAGATCGCGAAGCCAAGACCGTCGACTTAAAAATCAACAATCAAAAGTGCACCGTGCAACTTCGCGACCAATTTGATCTGCTGCTGGAAAAAATGGGTATGAACAGCACTGCAGCCGGAAAACTAAACGTAATCAAAGCGCCCATGCCGGGCTTGATCATTGATCTGCGGGTGAAGGCCGGTGACCACGTGAAGGCAGGAGATCCGTTGCTGGTGCTGGAGGCGATGAAAATGGAAAATATTATCAAAGCTCCCGGAGAAGGGACGGTAAAGCAAGTGAAAATAAAAAAGGGAGATACGGTGGAGAAAAATGAGGTGTTGATTGAGTTTTAAATTAAACAGGTCAATTTTTTTTAAATGGATTTTAACATTGACAACCTAAAAAATGCTTTTGATCAGCTGAAAAACATAAGCCTATTTCAAAGGCTTTTTGGCTGGGGTAAAGTAAAGTCCCAATTGATTGACGCGAATGGAGATCTTCAAAAGCTGATTTCCCTCGTTGAAAATGTGAAGTCCGAAAATGCCAAACTAAGCAATTCTGTTGAGCTCGAAAAAGCAACCGCCCGGAATCTTCTTGGATCGAATAATAATCTCATCGCTGAGAATCTGGTTCTTAAGAAGCAGTATGAAAACAGCCTGAGTGATATTGCCACATTGAAAGAATCCAATAACCGGTATTTGCAAAGAGGCAAGGAGTTGTCCGGCGATCTCATCGTATCGAATGCTAAACTGGAGAATTCTGAAACCAACCTTCAGCAGGCCCGTACCCAGATCACGCAATTGCAAAAAGAAGAAGAGTTCCGCAAAAGTGAACACTCGAACGCAATGTCGTCCCTGGACAAAATTCAGGACAAAATTCAGAAGGACCGTGACCGGGAAATTTACGACAAGAATAAGCTGGAAATTGAGCGCATCAAACGGCTAAAGGAAACGTGGATCAACCACGAAGAAAATGTAAAAAACAGGATAAAAACCATCTGCAGTCTATACACCATTGATTATGTCGACCAGGTTCCATTTAAGGGAAAACCGGACAATACATTAAAGATTAATAATGAGTACATCATTTTTGATGCCAAGAGCCCGGCAAATGACGACTTAACAAATTTTCCCAACTACATCAAAAGTCAGGTTGAAAGCGGAAAGTATGTGAAGGAGGATGATGTCCGGCGAGAATTATTTTTGGTAGTCCCGAGCAACACACTTGATTACCTCATGCAATTTACATACCGATTGAGCGACTATACGGTGTACATTATTTCTACCGATTCGCTGGAACCTATAATCCTGGCCCTTCAAAGAATTGAGGACTATGAGTTTGCCGAACAGCTAAGTCCGGAAGAGCGCGAAAATATTTGCAGGGTGATCGGGAAGTTCGTGCATCTTTCCAAAAGGAGAATTCAAATCGATGGTTTTTTTGCGAAACAATTTTTTGAGCTTGTCTACAGAAGCGAGGCGGACCTTCCGAAGGAGTTGTTGGATAAAGTCGTGGAATTTGAAAAGTCCGAAAAGTTAAACCCGCCCATTGAGCGGAGAGCCAAGCAAATCAGCGTCAAAGACCTTAAGACTGAAAGTGACAAACTGGAGAGTGAGGCAAAACAACGGGGAATCATGACTCAAGATTCATTGCTCAGCAAGGAGATAAACAAACTGCCACTTTATTCAGTTGAGCATGAGGCGCTAAAAAGTAAAGACCAGGGGAAATTATTTGATGAGAAGGATTGACTATAGGCATCGATGATTAATAAAACAAATGGAGGTTTCTGCCGATGGATAGTCCGCTCGTCCTTAACTTTCCGGCTTAATCGTATACCATGAAATGACATCCAAATTATAAATACATGAAAAAAGGAATTTTGTATCTGGGATTTATTGTTCTTGTTGCCTCCTGTGCTCCTGGGCCCATCGGTGCGTGGAATTATTCTGTGAC
>JAYVXP010000286.1:0-3126 GCA_043785125.1 Bacteroidia bacterium | reverse complement strand
GTCAAGCGTCTTGTGGTATAATGATTTAATGTCTGCTGGAAAGTGTGCATAGATTAGTGCAATGGCGTCAAATTGCTCGGTGTTATAATTCAGTGTCTGTAATTCGCCTACCTGATAGTCAATGGTCACTTTATTCTTTTCTGCAAGTCGAAAGGCTTTCTTTTTCCCTTCAACGCTGATGTCAAACGCTGAAACTGTCCAACCAAGTTTGGCTGCAAAAACTGCATTTCGTCCTTCACCTTCCGCTGGAAAAAGTATTGTCCCAACATGTAACTTCTCTAATTGTTCTTTTAAATAGTTGTTTGGTTGTTCGCCATAAGCAAACTCGTCTGTACTATATCTGTCATTCCACCGCTCAATCCAGGATTCTTTCATGTTTCGGTATAGTTTAGTGGGTCTGTTAAATTACCGCTAAGGTTTGTTGAGCATTTGTGCGTTTTTGAAAACTAATTTCCACCGTGATCAAACATTGAACGAGGATAAAACCTATCCATTTCCTTACCCACTCTCATTTTTACTTAGTCAGACAAATCGAACTCGCCAAGTAAACTAAAGTGTTTGGAGAATCCTCGTCAATCTTCAATGTCAAGTTCTTCCTTTTGTCCTTGTCAATGCGTGAGTATCTTAATTCTGAGTCAGCATATTTCCATGCTATATCAAATTGTTTCTTAACGCCTTCAGCTTCTTCTATTTTATTTTGTCCTTTCAGGCTTTCATAAAGTCCCTTGAGTGCAAAGCCATTTTTTGGCCAATAGACTAAATCTTCTGTGTAATTTTTTTCGGCTCCAACATAATCCCCTAAATTCATAAGAGCGTCACCCAAAATATGTCTTACTGAGAAAAACCAATCCGGTGGTTCATTATAATTTAAATTGTCTTCAAGTAGAATTGCTTGTTTCAAAAGTTCAATTGCCGGTTTATAGTTACTTCTTTTTGTCATCAATTCAGCTTTTAAAACGTTCGATGCAATTTTACAAACCTGTTCCGCTGGATTAATTGCCCAAATTATGATTCTCTTTACGTTCTCGGATTCACTTAATTTATGCAGGGAGTCCAATTCATTTTGTGCCTCCTTTAATTTATTCATGTTTGCATAAGCCATTCCTCTTGCGTAATGCCAAATGGCTTTGGGATAAGCCAAGTCATCATCGGGTTTAGGACTGGCAAGAATTTTTTCCCACTGTTCAAATTTTACCAGTACATGCATAGGAATTGTCGCGTAATGCAAAACTGTTTCATAACCAGCCTCACGAAAATACTTTTTGTCCAAAATGCTTACTGCTTTGTAAGCTGCTTCAATTGACCTTGAACCTCTCCCTTCAAAAGCTGCTGTCGCGGCTAGAAAATGGTAGTTGTGTGGATAGTAATATTGAGGATATACTCCTTGAGATTTACATTCAGCAATGTAGATACTGTCCGCAACCACCGCCCTTTCATTTGCAATCGAACCTTCATGGTAGTCTCCTGTATTTATATAAATGTGAGACGGCATGTGAACTAAATGTCCTGCTGATGGAACTAAGGTTTTCAATCTTTCAGCACTTGTTAAAGCTTTTTCAACATTAGGTCCGGCCTCCGTTGCATGTAAATAGAGATGATTGGCAAGGGGATTTTTTGGGTTGATTGAAATGGCCTTCTCCAGCACTTCAATTAATTCTGAAGTCCAAGGTTGAGGTGCGCCTCCTTTTTTTACATAAAAATTCCATGCATGTAAATTCATTATGGATTCGGCATAAAGAGTAGCTATAAAATCGTTCTCAGGAAATTGAGAATATGCCGCTTTCATTGAAGTAGAATAACCTTCATTATCAGTTGTTATAGAGTCGGCCGGAAACTTAATCTGGATTGCTTTGATTATAGCTATCTCCCAAGGAGTTGAGTTTTTACGGAACTTTTCTGCATTTTTTACTGCATTCTTTATCTCATTAACCGCACCCATATTTTGGCCACCGGAATTGTAGTTAGGGCCAAGCACATAAGCAATGCCCCAATAACCCATTGCAAATGTCGAATCCTGTCGTATTGATTCACGAAATGACCGTTCAGCTTCGGCATGATTAAATCCGTTTGCCATTATTACACCTTGATTGAAAAAAAGTCGCGAGTAATCGGAGTTAGTCGTTACTTTAACTTGATAGTCACCAATGTTTTTAAGAATCGGAGCTTCAAAAATTGGCTTCTTGTCCGAACATCTTGTCAAAACGAGAATTAATAGAAGGAATACCCGTAGTCCTTTCATATCAAAATAGTTTGGTTGATGTCTCTCATAACTAAAATTAATCTATTCACCCACTCTCAAAATGCTGAGATCAATTATTTCCGCATCCACAGGTATAGAGATGGATGCCCCCATACTGACAATGGTGTCGCTATTAATTAAAATGATTTGGTTGATAAGTACCTTTCCGTTTATAACATCTACAACTCTGCCTGCCTTAATGGCTTTTAGCTTTTGCTGTCCCTGTACAAAGTTGGTCGATACGAAGAGTCCAAGAATAAAGAAAAGGATTTTTTTCATGAATATTTGTTTGGGTGAACCTTATTTAAAATGACGCACAACTAGCGGCTATGATTATTACCTATACAACCAATATCCTTTTTCCATTTTGGTGCACATAGCAGACCAAAACAAGCTATACTGTGCACCTTCCATACGTCGATGTTGTCCTGCTGGAATCATTCCCGGATAAAGCCTGAATATAACGCAAATCAGCGTCGCGTTAAAGCAAATCGGGCGGAAAGCTGCAACGCAACGCATGTAAGCAAAGTTCTTTGTCGTACGCCGGATTTTACCAACGCCCAAAAAATATTAGGAATTCCAAATTTCCAATTCTCTATTCTTACCGCATCTTTGTCCCGATGGCCGCCGCCGGAGCAATGGATACCCCTCTCATGAAACAATACAACGCCATCAAGGCGAAGTATCCCGGGGCCTTGTTGCTTTTTCGCGTGGGCGATTTTTACGAAACGTTCGGACAAGATGCCATCGAAGCCAGCAAGGTGCTGGATATTGTGCTCACCAAGCGCGGGAATGGCTCTTCATCAGAAATCGAACTCGCCGGCTTCCCGCATCATGCTCTTGATACGTATCTACCGAAACTCGTTCGGGCAGGACACCGCGTAGCG
>JAYVXP010000285.1:0-3130 GCA_043785125.1 Bacteroidia bacterium | reverse complement strand
CGGTCTTCCAATTGACCATTAATGTAAAGTCAATAACATATAACAGGATCGTGAGCACAATACTTACTGCCCCCAGGATGGATCCCCATTTGAGCGCGTGGCTGTACAAACTTGTTTTGGGTTGGTTTTCTTCCATGACATTTAAGGTTTAGGTTGACGTCTTAAAATTACGGATATTATTATGCTTAAAAAAAAGCTGATCACGAAGCTTTGCCAAAAGTAAAGGAGTGTGAGATCACTCGCCCGCGTCAAAGGAAGGGACTTTAGATTCAATTCGTAGGCTTCTTTTCCTATCCGCTTTACAATTTCCGGTGGGATCGTCCTGATCTGCTCCAGGGTGAGCGAAATATAGGAGGAAACAAACTCGGTTTTCCAGACTCCAAATCCCCAAATAACCGGTAAGGCGATGAGCGCAAAAACAATCGTAAATAATAAACTCATCATCATCCCTTGCCAGAAATAAAGAACACCTTCCTGAAAATAGTCACGAAACTCTTTCAAAGTGAAAAAGATCAGCACGGAGAAAAGAATAATTCTGAAGTCTAGAAAAATCGGAATCAAAAAAGGATGACGCCCAAGATAGTATAAGATCAGGAACAGCACCATACCCAGGATTCCCGCAATTGCGCCGTTCCGGACGGATATTTCCACCAACGGATACTTCTTAAACATCGAGCCAGTGCCTGGAGTTGTTAAATGTCGCAACGACTTTGCCGGTTTGCTTTTGGCCAAGCCAGGGAGAATTTTTGGATTTGGAAAAATTCTCGGCGGGTGTGAAAGTCCATTCCAGCGATGGAGCAAACAGCGTCAAATTGGCTTTGGCTTCAACATCAATCCGGGGCACTTCCCGATTCAGGATTTTGCGTGGATTGGAAGTCACTTTTTCAAGAAGGTCTTGCATCTCCACCTCTTCGGAAAGTATGGCAAGTTGACAAGCGAAGGTCTGCAGATTGATCATGCCAAAATCAGCGAGGTCAAACTCAAGGTTTTTACTTTCATCGTCCTGGGGCACATGACCGGAACACAACACATCTATGGTTCCGTCTTTAAGCCCTTTTATTAATGCCTCGTTATCGGCCTTCTCCCGCAAGGGTGGGTTCACTTTATAGAAAGTATCAAAGTCATGAAGGAGGCTGTCGTCCAGCAAGGCTTGATACCCGGTGATATCACAACTCACTTTAAGTCCTTTCTTTTTCGCCCTCCGCACCAGATCAACACTTCGGGCAGTTGATAGTTTCGCGAAATGCAACCGACCTTCAGCGTAATCAAGGAGATCAAGATCTTTGCTCACCGCGATTTCCTCAGCAATACGCGGCATGCCTTTCAGTCCCAGCATCGTGCTGTTTATTCCCTCATTCATCTGACCAAACATATTGAGCCAAATATCTTCTGGGTGGTCGATCAACACCCCGTCAAATTTCTGAAGGTATTGTAAGGCCTTGAGAAAAATATCCGTGTGCCACACCGACTTGAGTCCATCGGTAAAACCCACCGCTCCGGCCTCATGGAGGTCGATCATCTCGGTGAGTTCTTCTCCTTTATTATTTTTTGTAACGGCAGCCAATGCATGGATCTGCACCAGTCGGTTTTCATTATTCTGCGTGATGTAGCTGACTTCGTTTTTGCTTTGCACCGAAGGGTGCGTATTGGGCAACACCGCCACTTCTGTAAAACCACCTGCGGCGGCGGCTCTTGCCAGTGAGTTCAAATCTTCCTTGTGCTCAAGGCCCGGGTCGCCAACAAAAGCACCCAGGTCAAACCAACCCGGCGACAAAATCATTCCCTCGGCTTTGATAACCTTATCAGCAGTGTAATTCTTATCGCCAATCTCCGCAATGCGACCGCCATGGACTAATATATTCTTCTTTTTTTGATGAAAAGGGGATTCTTTGTCGACGATTTTTGCGGACTGGATGAGTATTTTCATTAAGGCTTTATTTCAAAAATCGAATCAAAAGAACCTCCGCCAGTAAGCAAATCAGGGCCAGCACCAGCGCCTGCTTCCACAAAGGCGTCCCCAAATATCTCTCTTTTATTTCGTTGCTGAAAGTATTTAATGAAGAAGCCTCAAAGAGCAATACGTTTTTTCCACCACCCAACAACGCCCTGGCCTCTTGTCCTGAATATTGCGCTAACAAGGACTCTTCCTTATCCAGATTAAAAGCTACCAAATCGAGTGTATCCTTACGATTCATGATATAATAAAAATCATTGGTCATCGCAAACCGGGGCGTTTCGAGATAAGTCTTATCGGCCACGCGCCGTTGCGGTGGAATAATTTCCTGCGGGCCGCTCATGCGCAAAGGCTCGTCACCCGGCAGGCTATCCATTCGGACCGTAACCATGTCCTCCTTTAATGTGTAATAGATTTTATTTTCGTGGCGAAGACCCGAAGCAGCGATCCGGTACATGATCGGAACAAAAAGAGCATGACTATAAAAATCGGTAAACTCTCTATCCAAAGGGCAGGCCAGCAGGAAGGTTTTTCTATTTTGCGAAAGAAAGGGTTGGCCATTTTTAAATTTCAGGAGGGCGGTACGATCAGGGCCCCAATCCACAAGCTTCTTTGCCTTTGGCATGGCCAATGTAAACGTCTGTTCTTCGAATACATTTTCAAAAAAAGGATTCTTATAATCAGGTTTATCCAATTCCATCCATTCTGTCATTTCCTGGAGTTTTAACGACGGCGACTTCAAAATACCATTGAATGATTTCAAGTCCGGTTTATCGCCTGGAATAAAAAGCAGGGTACCCCCTTTTGATTCATAGTCAGAAAGCGCAGCCGTCAACGCAGGGTCAAGGGAATTGAGGTCATTGACCACCACCAGGTCGGCCTGACTTAAACGGCTGTAATTAACATTGCCTGATTGAAAGCTTTTAAAACTAAAAAGTCCTACGTTGCCATACACCTTTTCAATATAGGAAGCACCGGCGCTGTGCTTAATTTCCGTGACGGTGATTTTATCGCTGAAATTTAATGCGAAATAAAATTCATTGTCAAAGCTCATCGGAAAATCATTAAAACTTATTTTCGCTTCATTACGCTTATTAAGCCGAGATGTCAAATCGAAGTTGACTTCCGAGGCACTGTTGGGCTCCAGTGTGGCGGAGGCGGTAGCCGATTGAATGC
>JAYVXP010000284.1:0-28690 GCA_043785125.1 Bacteroidia bacterium | reverse complement strand
GATTTTGTTTACCGTTTTCATTTTTCTTTGAGTTTTAGTTTTGAGATTTTAGTAGATTTTAGTTTAATGATGATGCCCAGCCATTGGGTCGCCGCCCTTCTTTAGAACCAGTTCACCATAGAGTAAATAGGCTCCGGTAATCACAACATTTTCATTTTCTTCAAGCCCTTCTGTGATTTCCACTTTTTCAAAATTCTCCAGACCAGTCATAACCATACGTGGTTTGAAGGCTCCGTCTTTTTCAAGTATCCAAACATGATCTCCTTTGGCATCGCGAATCACGGCGTCTACAGGGACTCCTATGGCTTTCTTCTCTGAGTGTGAGAGGATAACGGTGGCTTGTGTGCCGGGAAGAAATTTTCTATCGGGGTTGTTGATCACTGCCCTCAAGGTTACAATTTGGCTGCCTTGTCGATACTCCGGGCTTAGGAAAGTCACCTTACCCTCAACTGGCGTATTTTCATATCCGCTGATTCTTACTTTAATAATATCCCCTGCTTTCACAAGGGATACTTCGCCCGGATAAAGTTCTGCCTCTACCCAAACTTGATCTAGCTTTTCGATCCGATACAATGGATTACCCTCCGAAACGTACTGCCCCTCAGTCGCAGCAATCCTTGAAATAATCCCTGAGACGGGTGCAATGAAGGTAATCCGCGAATCGGATCTTTTCCGTTGAGCGATTTGTTTTATCTGCTCTTTGGTCATGCCGAAAAGGAGCAGTTTCTTTTCACTGGCGCTCAGAAAAGATTCGTAGCGGCTCTCTTTTAGTTCTTCAAACTGCCGAAGTGCCAAAAAATATTCCTGCTGAAGCGTAAGCAGTTGCTCACTGTATAATTCATACAGCTTTTCACCCTTCATTACACGCTGACCGACTTCCTTAAAGTATAGTTTTTCAACGCGGCCTTGTACCCGGCTGCTGATAACCTCGGTCTGATCCTCATTCACTACTAATTTCCCTGTCATGATTGTATTCTCTCCCATGTTTTCGAACCGTGTGAGCATGGTGCTGATATTTGCCAACTTAATCTGACTTTCACTAAGCATGATTGAGCCACCGCCGCCCGTAGACACATCCTTCTTCACTAAATCCATTCCACAAATCGGACAAGTGCCAGGTTTATCCTGAATTACTTGTGGATGCATCGGGCAAGTATATTTAGTGCTTGCTTTCGAAGACTGAGCGTGTTCACCCTGCTTGCTACACATAGAAAACGTGAGGGCAATAAATAACAGAAAACTGTACGTTGATAAGGTCTGCATAATCAATTTTTGACTTTGATAAAACCTTCACTGTCCACCATAAATTGTGCGTTATACGCAAGGCTATCGCTTGCCTCAACTCCGTTTACGACTTCGACCCATTCACCCGAATGAAGTGCTGTACTGATTGCTTTGGGCCGAAACACTCCCCGTCTTTTTGCAAAAACAATTTCTCTCGTACCCAGATCAAGCCTTGCCGATTGAGGAATCCACATTGAGTTTTTGGACGTCATCGCAAATGACGCTGATACTAATTGACCGATGCGGAATCTGTCGTCGTCATTGGATAAGTACACCCTCACTTTCAAGAAACTTTCACCCCCCTTAAAGAAAGGCTGAACAAAATTTATTTTGGCGTCAACCAATAGCGTGGTGTTATCTAATGCTATCTGCACCGGATCATTCGCTTTAATGAAGGACGCATCCTTTTGATAAACATCGAATTCAGCCCAAACATATTCAGTATTGACTACTTTAAAAATGACTTGCCCCGTGTTGACATACATGCCCTCGCGAGTGAGTAATTCACTGCCTGCTAAAGAATTTGATGTTTGCTGAACACGCGCGTTTCCGCCTCCCATACCACCATCCATTGCCGTTGTTGCTGGTTGAACTTGCGATGGCGCTAATGCGTCAAATACTCTCTCCTCCACAATGTATCCGTCGACCGGACTAAAAACTCCGAATGAATATGACTCTTCACCCTTTGAAACAAGTTGATCAATTTGCAAATCAGAAACTCCTAATAATCTTAATTTTTCCTTTGCACCGTCAATAAACTGAACATTTTCGTTATCCGTTTTCAGAAGGTAAAGCAGATCGCGCTGGGCAGTAACCAATTCAGGGCTATAGATTTCAAGGATCTTCTGGCCTTTCCGTATCGGTTGAAAATTGTATTTGATAGAGAGTGTTTCAATGCGACCCCCGAAGCGGATTGGGATTGATATGAACCTCCGGGTATCATATGTAATTATTCCGTTAGCCTTTGTTAAGACGTCCATTGATTTTTGAACAGGCATTACTGTCTTGATGGAAGTAGTGACCATCCCATTTGTCGGCTTCAACAAATAGTTAAGTTCTGAGGTAAGCTTTACTTCCTCCCCCGGTCGCCCTTTGAGTACCAAGTCCATTCCGCAAATCGGACACATTCCTGGCTTATCCTGAATTACAGCTGGGTGCATTGGGCAAGTATATTGGTCATGCCCGGTATGTTCATTCTTCTTATTGCATGAAGTTACGATGAGCAAGCTCATAAGAAAATAAAGAGTAACTATCCTAAATTCAAGGGTCCTCATTTTATTTCTCCAGTTGTTTTTCATAGCTCACTGTCATTTCATAGTACCTCTGAACGGTGTCCAAATATTGCATCTGCGTCATATTGAGCGTCTCCCAAGCATCGATCACAATAGGCAGTTCTTCTTTATTTTCTTCGTAAGCCAGCATAAGGGTTTCATAATTCTTGCGAAGGGCTGGCACGATACGCTTTTCATAGTTTTCTATTTGCTTGCTCAATGTGCTGATCTCCGTGCCCATGCTAGAGGTCATTCCCTGAAGTTCATTCAGGATCGCCGCTCGTTCGCTTTTCATGGCCTCGATTTCCCTGCTCATTCCCTGAACGTTGGCTCTGTACATTTTTGAGGACCAGGGTGCAATCGGGATGGAAACCATTCCCAGCAACATAAACTGGTTAGGCATCCCACTTCCCCGCGCAAGCATATGATTGAAACTCAAGTTGAAGTCCGGTTTTGACTGATAGCTTTCCAATACCTGGTTGAGCTTCATCGACTGAATGGTCTTATCAATCCTGCGAACATCGCTGCGTCGTTCGGCAAAGGTTGCCGTATCAATGACCTCCATTGCAAATTGTTTTACCAGATCAGTCGTATCAATTGAAAACCGCAAATCATTGGGTATGTTCATTAGCTGGTTGAGCAAGATATTTTTTTGGAGGATCTGGTTATCGTTCATCAAGATCATATTCCGGACCTCTTGCAATCGTCCTTCTGCTTTGTAAATATTACCCAGCTTACTTTGATTATATGGATAGCGTAATTGGGCGACCTTCAGCACAAGGCTGATGATCTCTTCATTTTCTTTAAGAATTCCTTTCTTTTTCTCTAACACAAGCCATTGATAATAGGCTGTCTTTGCCTGGGCACGCAGTTCGTTGAAAACATACGTTTCGCTCGCTTGCTCAATCGCTGCCTTTGATTCCAGGTATCCCTGATTTGCACGTAGCTTCGCCGGGTTGGTAAATTTCTGTTGAATGGAAAGCATGATCTGACCCTTGTCGCGCGGATCTTCAACTTTCTTATACGGCAACATCCATAGACCGCCTCCTACTTCAGGTGCCATCCAGCTTTTCGCACCTTTAGCGTAAGCATTCATTGCTGCTGCCCTGGAGTCGTAACTTTTCAACATTGGGTTTCTCTCTCTTACAACAGTAAGAATACTGTCAAGAGAAATTCGTTGTTGCCCAATTGCTGCTTGGCCGCTAAAAGCACAGGCTGCGACTAAAAATGTTTTAATGTATGATTTCATGAATTTCTATTTTTCCGAATTTTCTCAATTCATATTCTTTAGACATAAGGAAGATAAGTGGAGTGACCAAAAGGATATGAGTAGATGACGTCAGCACTCCGCCAATCATTGGCAATACAATGGGTTGCATAACATCACTACCAACCCCAGTCGACCACAGTATCGGCACCAGGCCAAATAATGCCACGCAAACTGTCATCAGTTTAGGGCGAAGACGTTTCGCTGCTCCGGCTATTACATATTCACGCAAGTCATCTCTTGTAATGGTCTCTTTTGAGTTTCCCTTGAGCGCGATTAATTGTTGCATGGCATCATTCAAATAGATCACCATCACCACCCCGGTTTCCACCGCTATTCCAAACAACGCAATGAATCCTACTGCAACTGCAACGGAGAGATGCACGCCATAGAAGTAAATAATGTATGCTCCGCCTATTAGCGCAAAAGGAACAGTGATAAGGCTAAGAATCGCCTCGCGGATTGATTTGAATGCAAGGTAGAGTGACAAGAAAATGATCAACAATACTACAGGAGTAATTATGGCCAGTGTACGCTTGCCTCGAATGAGGTTTTCATATTGGCCACTCCATTCTATGAAGTAGCCGCTTGGTAAGCCTGTTAACGCTGTGTTGACTTTCTCAATTGCATCATTTACTGTACTCCCCAAATCGCGGTCGCGAACATTGAACAAAACCGCTCCGCGAAGCATGGCGTTATCTGATGAGATCATAGCGGGGCCATTCTCAAACCGCACTTCCGCCACTGAGGATAAGGGAATTACGCCAAAAGAAGGTGTTTTGATAGGAATCCTTTTAATCCGGTCAATGCTGTTGCGATAATCCTGGAGTAGCCTCACATTAATTGAAAACCGCTGACGCCCTTCAATGGTATTGGTTAAAGGCGTCCCACCAATGGCAGTCTCTACGAGCATATTCACGTCTTGAATGCTTAACCCATAGCGACCGATTTTTTCCCGATCGATATCGATCAATAAATATTTGCCACCCGTAATGGGTTCTACATATAGGTCCTTAACTCCGGGAATTCCCTCCATCAATTTTTTTACTCGTTCCGATATTGCGTAGAGGGTATCCAGGTTTTGACCATGAATTTTTACGCCAACATCGGTACGAATTCCGGTAGTCAGCATATTGATGCGATTAATGATCGGTTGCGTCCATCCGTTGACCACACCGGGGATTTGAAGTTTTGCATCCAATTCATTCACAATATCTTTCTTGGTGATTCCTTCACGCCACTCAGACTTTGGTTTTAACATGATAATCGTTTCAATCATGCTAATGGGTGAATTGTCGGTTGGTGTGCTTGCCCTGCCGGCTTTTCCCAATACTTTAGCTACTTCGGGAACAGACTTAATGATCTTATCCTGTACTTGAAGGATTCGTTTGATTTCCGAGTTAGAAACATCCGGCAAGGTGACGGGCATAAACAAAATAGACTGTTCGTCCAGTGGTGGCATAAACTCGCTCCCCAGACTGATCATTAACGGGACGCTGATCGCAAGAGCAAGCAGGTTGATGCCAATGGTCGTTTTCCTCCACTTCATGCAAGTCCGCAGAATGGGCTCATAAATATTTTCGATTGTCCGCGTTAGCGGATTTGCCTTTTCGTTTTTAAATTTTCCTCTCATGAAAAGCGAGATCATTACCGGCGCAAGGGTAATGACCAGAAAAGCATCTACGATCAGGATAAATGTCTTTGTGTAGGCCAACGGATGGAACAATTTTCCCTCCTGTCCGGTGAGCATAAACACAGGCAGGAAAGAGGTTATGATAATAATGGTAGAATAGAATACCCCGCGTGAGACCTGCTTACTGGATTTCTCGATAATAGCCTCCCGTTCTTCAGCAGGGATTTCAACGTAATCTTTTTTCCTATTAAACATTCGCTTGATCATTGCCTTACTGTATTAGTTGTTTATTTAATTCTTCCTGACGGATTGCCAGGTTCCTGTAAGAATTCTCCGCCATAATTATTCCGTTGTCTACAATCACCCCGATGGCCAATGCAATGCCGGTCAGCGACATGATATTGGAGGAAATTCCAAACGCATTCAAAAGAATAAAACTGGTGGCAATTGTGATGGGAATTTGAATAATTATGCTGATGGCACTTCGCCAATGAAAGAGAAAGAGGATCACCACAATGGAAACCACAAGCATTTCTTCTATGAGCGTTTTCTTAATGGACGAAATCGATTCTTCAATCAATCCGCTTCTATCATATACTATGTTAAACTTCATTCCAAGGGGAAGTCCTTTCGCCACTTCCTCCATCCGCATCTTTACTTTGTTGATTACTGCATCGGCATTCTCTCCATAACGCATAACAATAATGCCACCGACAACTTCACCTTCGCCATTCAAATCAAAAATTCCCAGGCGCGTCTTGCCTGTCATTTGGACGGTAGCAATATCCTTTATTCGGACAGGTGTTGCATTCTCTGTTTTCACCGCTATTTTTTCAATGTCTGCTATTGACTTGAGATAACCTGTTGTTTTGATAATATAGCCAATGTCGCTCAACTCAAATTTGCGTCCACCTGCTTCGTTGTTATTGTTACGGATGGATTGAATGACTTCGGGAACAGAGAGGCCGTAGTAAGTAAGTTTGTTGGGATCGACTGTAACCTGATATTGCTTTTCAAAGCCACCAAAGGAAGCTACCTCACTCACTCCTGAAACATTTTGCAATGCGAATTTTACATACCAATCCTGAATAGCACGTTGTTCACCTAAATCCATTTCCGGTGCGTCAAGGGTGTACCAAAGAATGTGTCCTACACCGGTACCATCAGGGCCCAGCGTTGGAGTTACGCCGGAAGGCAACAAACCTGTTGCGGAATTCAGTCTTTCTAATACGCGCTGGCGGGCCCAATAAATATCTACATCATCATTAAAGATGATATAGATGAAACTCATACCAAACATGGAAGTTCCGCGCACATATTTTACTTTGGGAAGTCCTTGCAGATTAGTGATCAATGGATACGTTATCTGGTCTTCCATGATCTGCGGACTACGTCCCATCCATTCAGTGAATACGATAACCTGATTTTCGGAGAGATCAGGGATGGCATCTATCTTGTTTGTCTGGACAGAATAAATACCCCAGGTAAACAAACCGGCTGCAATGAGCAACACGAAAAATTTATTGCGAAGTGAAAAAGAAATTAAGTTTTGAATCATGGCTGAAAGTCAGTTTGAAAGTAGGTGCCTGTTGGCTTGCCCCTGAACAAAAAAAGTACCTGCGGATCAAAAGATTGACCCTCAAGACTTTTACAGCTATGAAATCAGATAAGGAAGGACTGAACGAAGACAGTAATGTCCCGCTCTAGTAAAGGTGGCTTATAGTGAGCGTACCGGGGGGTGGCAACAAATGAATCAACATTGATGACGGAATATAAAACTGGAAGGATGACAGTAATGAGGTTAAATGACGACGTGATCTCCACGGCGGCTTTTACTTCAGCAGTTGTTTCTTTTCCTTTTAGTACAATGCTTCCATCCTCGCAACAGCCATTTTTCTTTGAATGATGCTGGGCGCCATGACAAGATTTCTGTACCTCCTTGCAAGGCTTAGCTTTTCCGAAAAGGGCAATAGATTGAACCTTTCCAGCGCACAAATGCAAATTGACTGTGACGCCAATGGCGGCAATTAGCACAAGGCTTGCCAGAAATAAGGACGCTATGGGACGGATTAATTTCATTCGTTGCATTACAAACTTACTAAAGTTTCATGGTTTAAACGGTATCTACAGCAACATGGTTCCGGCCATTCCTACCATGAGCAAATCTTCAATAATGGTAATTGTACTCATGGGCAGGTTAAAAACGGCTCCCAGGCAAGCGCAACGGATTTTTTGTTTATTAACAACGCTTCTAATAACCCCAAAACTGCTAAAACCCATAATCATAACAGTTGCCCAATTTGTGAGTAATGGATTGAAACCAGTCAGAAAAGCGAAACCCAATCCCAATTCGAGAAAAGGATAGAGGTATCCGTATGCAGGTACTTTCATCGCCAGCAGGTCGTACATGGCATAGCTGGAGGCAAAACCCCGCAGGTCGAGAAGTTTGAAGAAAGAAAATACGAGGAAGAACCCAGCCATGAAATGGTTCATACCAACAGAAATATTTCCGCCCGCAGTTACCCCCGATACTACCGAAATGAAGGCTGCAATTATTAGCAGGGGCTTATACGTTGCAATCCATGATTTAGTCCCCTCTGACTTATGGCTGTGATCAGAAGTATCTGCACTGATCCTATACTTGCTCTCAACACCGATTAGCTCCTGAAGCTCAAGTGCAGTTAAATGCTTTTTCATAGAAAGTGTAGCTTTCTGGCCTTCCAGCTTTACATCCGCTGAAAGCACATCAGGATGCTTAAGGAGCTTGGCCTTTACATTCGTTACGCAACCTTCGCAGGTGATGCCTTTTATATTATATGTGTATGTCATTGTCCTTACAATTTAGTTGACAATACAATTAACGGAGGATTCGATAAAAAAAAGTTACATAATTATGGGGAAGAGTTATGTTTTGCGGGCTCTAAATTAGGTCCTTGTCGACCTGATCTTCATGCTGTACATCAGTTTCCTGGATGACATTCATCATGAACAGTTGCGACACGATCACATACATTTGGCAAACAAAAAATACCATAATTGTGAGGTCAATCATATATTACCTTACGGCGATTTTTCTTCGGCCGAAAAAGAAGTTCATCGATTCCCAAAATTCAACTGCAAACAATTATCTTCCTGTCATTAAATCAAAGCGATAAACTCTAATCACTATGACTGCAACTAAACTGGGTATCTGGATGGACCACGACCATGCACACCTGACTGAATTTACAGCGGATCCAATGAAGACTCAGACAATCGAATCCAAATTCAACCATCAGACAAAAGAAGAAAGCCTGCATAAAGGTGAAAATGGCATGCACGTCAAAGAGCAGCATCAGCAGGCTGAATACTATAAAAGACTTGGGGAAGTGATCCGGAATTACCAGGAAGTGGTCCTCTTTGGCCCGACCAACGCAAAGATCGAAATGCTTAACACATTGCGGGGCAATCACCTGTTTGCAAACATCAAAATCCAGGTCGAGGACCGCGATAAAATGACGGAAAATCAAAAGCATGCCTTTGTCCGAAAGCACTTTTCAAGCCAATGATTTTTCAGGGTTTTCATTAAACTCGTTCAATATTTGCAGGTTTCTCTGCAGATTAGTTTCTTTCTTTATATAGAATATTCTTTGCATGGACTTTATTGACTACTATAAGATTTTAGAGATTGATAAAACCGCCTCTGCTGAGGATATCAAGAAAGGTTATCGAAAACTGGCACGAAAACTCCATCCTGATTTGAATCCGAATGACAAGGAAGCTCACAAAAAATTCCAACAAATCAACGAAGCCAATGAAGTATTAAGCGATCCCGAAAAGAGGAAGAAATATGACCAGTATGGTAAAGACTGGCAGCACGCCGAACATTTTGAACAGCAACATAAAGGCCAACACAGACAGCAACATTCTGCAGACCAGGATTTTTCCGGCGATAGCGACTTCTCCAGTTTCTTTGAATCCATGTTTGGTGGCTCTACTCGACACACCCAAGCGAAGTTTCGTGGTCAGGATTTCAATGCTGAATTACACCTCAGCTTGACTGATGCTATGGCTACTCATCAGCAAACACTTGCAGTCAATGGCAAAAATATACGCATTACCATTTCAGCGGGCATAGAAAACGGACAAGTCATCAAACTGAAAGGATATGGTGCGGCTGGAGTCAATGGAGGACCTGCCGGTGATCTGTATATTACTTTTCAGATTGCCAGTCATCCTCAATTCAAGCGCTCCGGAAATGATCTTCACACAACTGCTTCCCTTGATCTCTACACCGCCATGCTTGGGGGAGAAACCACAATTGATACATTGAGTGGAAAAGTAAAAATGAAGGTCAGTCCGGAAACCCAACCCGGGACCAAGGTAAGGCTAAAGGGAAAAGGGTTTCCCGTCTATAAACAAGAAGGGCAAAGCGGAGATCTGTACGTCACCTATGAAGTGAAATTACCGACAAATATCACGGAGAAACAACGGGCTCTGTTTACCGAATTATCACAACTAAAATAATCGGATTATGGAAACACAAGACTTGATCCCTGCCAGTGAATTTTGCATTCATCACAATATCGAGTTATCCTTTATTCATTCCTTGCATGATTATGGAATGATTGAAACGATCACTGTTGATGAAACGGTATTTCTGCCTGCCGCCCAACTTGAGCGGATTGAAAAGATCGTGAGAATGCACTATGACCTGGACATTAATCTGGAGGGGATAGAAACAATTGCTCATCTGTTGGAGCGGATGAAAGGAATGCAGCAACAGATTATGCTTTTGACCAATCGGCTCAAAACATACGAAGGGTGATTAAATCAAAATAAGGCATCTTAATCTGAATTTTTCAAACCTTTTGATCGGCCAATTAGTGATCTGTTTCATAAAATGCAATAGCCATTAAATTGAGAGTTCCGAAAGCAGCCTTTTTGATTGTTTTCGATTTTAGTGATTGCTCAACACCACAAATTGCATAGGCCTCAGTTTAAGTTTAATGAAATTCCTACTGTCCTCAATGCTCTCATACACTTTTACCTTTCCAGAAGCACCATACAAGAATTCAAAGAAAAGACCCTCTACCTGTGGCTGTTGCTTGACGATAACATATTCCTCCTTTTCCTCCTTGGTAGAAGAGTTGAAAGCCACCACAATTTCCTGATCAAATAACACTCTTGAAAAAGCAATCACGCATTTCTCACACTCTGGTAAATGAAAATTAATCCCGTCAGAGGAAATTTTACGCATGTGCATGTGACCGAATTTCAGAACTGAGCTTCTCTTTCTGATGGCTGCAATTTGTGAAATGCCTAGATATATTTTACCCGATCTGTTTAACGAATCGGAGACCCGGTCTTCAAGACTGAACATGGCCTCACGGATGCACGAATCATTTTCACCGGAACCGTCAAAGCCCTGCTCCGTGCCATAATAAATGCAAGGCGTACCCAAGGCACACAGCAAGAATCCAATGCCCGCTAATATCTGTTCTTCAGTCGCATCTTTTCCTAATCGATGTTTAAAGGATTGACCTACCTGGTCATGATTGTCTATAAAAGTGACCAGGAATTCACCAAAGTCTCCCCGCCCCAAAGCATTTTTATGCAACGATTGGTATCGCTCAATCAATCGTTGTGGAGACGCATTTCCTTTAATGACATCGGCTAAAATGTGGTACAATGGAAAATCCAAAACAGAGTTGAGTCCATAGTAGATATTTTGCCCATCTACTGTGGCCGTAGTTGTAGGTCCTATGTATCTATTATAAGCATCTTCTGATCCGACTAACTCCCCAAAAAGAAAGAAATTCTTCTTACCCAGATTGTAGGCATATTCACGGATATGCGAACAAAAGCTACTGATTGCCTCTTCGCCCATATGTTTGACAGCATCTAATCGAAAGCCATCAACATCCACTTCCTTCATCCAATAGCAATGACATCTGATTAAAATATCCTGCACATAACGAGTCTCAGGAGAATCATCCATTCGGAAGGCTTTTAGGGCCTGGAAATCTCCATCACGTGTTTCAGGATATTCGTCATAATTCCGAATTTGTCCCTTCCGGCCATATAATTCAGGATCGCGCAGTTCGATGGGTATTGGATGATCGTTAGAGCGCCATCCACCTAACGGAAATGTTGCCCCACCGTAGTAATAATAAAGTGCATCATCCGGGTAAGACCAATTATCTCCAGAATGGTGAAGCACAATATCGAGGAATACGCGCATGTCGAGAGCATGGGCGGCATCTACCAATTCCTCTAAATCTTGTTTCGTACCAAACCTCTTATCAATTTCCAGATAATTCTGAATGGCGTAGCCGTGATACGATTCCGGATTGTTTTCAAACAATGGGCTAAGCCATAAGGCTGTACAGCCCAGACCCGAAATGTAATCGAGGTTATTGATTATCCCGCGAATTGTACCACCGCAGATTTTTTTCAATTGGTCTTCTTTTCCAAATCCCTTGAAACGACTCGTATTCACCGGTTTTCTTATCTGACTATCGTGAAATCGGTCAACCAATAAGAAATAAATGAATTCCTCTCTCCACTCTCTGTGGCAATTTTTCCAATATTTTTTGCCAGCCTTCGGGGTCAGGTCAATATCATCAATGGACCATACTGGTTTCATGTTTGTATTGTTAAGTGTTCACCTTTGGCCGATTAATATGATTTTGTTGTAAAACGTCATTGGCTGATGATTTTGACTGCTCTTGAAATCTGAATTATGACAAGCGAAAGTAAACTCATGCCGAATGTAATCATCCAGTCCATGCTGGACATCGTGTAAATGTCAAGGGCTTTCCGCACGATCGTAATCTCATATGACAAGAATAAGAAGGCAAACGAAATCAGTGTGGCATACCAGACGTACTTGCTTTTAAATACATCATTTCTAAAAAAGTTTCCACCACCAGATGAACTCATGTTAAATACGTGGAACAACTGTGTAATAATCAGCGTAAAGAACAAGATGTTATTACATAGCTCAGGATTCCATGTCTCGGTTCTATGGGTCGTATAGTGGCTTATAAAAACAGCACTCAGTGTTGTCGCTGTCATTACCACAGAATAATAAATCATAGCTATCCATCTCTTCTTATCGATAATCGGCTCTTCCGTATTGCGTGGAGGTTGATTCATAATAGATGCGCTGCCTGCCGTGACCCCAAGGGCAAGTGCCGGAAGTACATCCGTGATGATGTTGATGTATAATATCTGTAACGGAAAAAGCTGGAAGTGCAGATTTAATACTGACGCTAGCGCTATCACAAATAACTCACTCATGTTACACGATAGGAGAAAGATCACAAACTTTCTGATGTTTTCGAAAATGATACGGCCTTGGCGGATTGCCAGCACAATTGAAGAAAAGGAATCGTCTTTTAGTACCATATCTGCAACTTCTTGTGCTACCTGGGTTCCTCTCAAACCCATTGCAATTCCTATATCTGATTTCTTAAGTGCAGGGGCATCGTTCACACCGTCTCCGGTCATCCCTACAATGTGTTTTCGCTCTTGTAACACGCTAACTAAATCCAATTTCTGCTTTGGGCTCACGCGGGCGAATACAGCTGTGTTAACCCACTGATCTTTTTCGGTTTCCGTTAGATGTTCATAGTCATTCATTTCCCTACCGATCATCACCCGTGAGTCCTTCTCATCGATAATTCCGAGTTTACGTCCAATGTTTTGTGCAGTCGATGGATGGTCCCCAGTGATCATGATAATTTTGATGCCGGCGGTTTTACATTCTTTTACAGCAGCGAAAACCTCATCGCGAGGGGGATCGATCATACCTATCAGGCCGAGGAAGACTAAATCTCCTGACAAATTCATTTCATCCGCTGAAGCGGTTTTAGTGGCTGCGGAAATCACACGAAGGCCGGAGGCAGCCAACTTTTCCGATTCTGATAGCCATGTCGCTTTAAGTGCTGCGGTAAATTCATGCTCTCCTGTTTGATCAGCAATTCGATTGCAGCGCTTGCTCAATTCTTCGCTTGCCCCCTTTGCATAAACCCGATGGCCATCAGTAGTCCGATGCAGGGTGGCCATGATCTTTGTGTCGGAAGAGAAAGGTTCTTCTCTTACTAAAGGATTCTCTTTCCGAATAGATTCAATATTTGATCCTTGCAGCTGGGAAAACTTAAGCAGCCCAATTTCGAGTGGGTCGCCTGTCTCTTTTCCGTCCTGTCCAAGCGATGCAGTATTGCACAAAATCGAGCCCAGAACGATCTGTTGAAAAGATTTATCGTTCGTGTCTCCCTTTTTTGAATTACCTAGATCAAATTTTCCGCTAGGTGTTGCGATAAAATTTACCTTAATTTTGTTTTGTGTTAAGGTCCCCGTTTTATCCGTACAGATAATGTCAGTTCCGCCCAGTGTTTCAACTGCTGAAAGTTTCTTAACAATCACATTGTGCTTAGCCAATTTAAGCATCCCTTGAGCAAGCGCCAGGGTTGCCACGATGGGGAGGCCTTCTGGTATAGCAGCTACCGCCAGTGCAATGGATGTTACCAGCATTTCAACAAACTTCTGCCCGTTTAATAGTCCGGCAAAAAAAATGATTACTACCAAAATGACCGTCACAACGATCAGCTTTTTACTAAGCTGCTCAAGTTTCTTCTCTAATGGGGTCGCTGCTTGTGTTGCTGATTGTACCAGGCTGGCAATTTTACCAACCTCGGTCAGCATTCCTGTACTGGTAATAATACTACGGGTATTCCCCTTCGCAATAAATGTGCCCTTATAGAGCATGTTTGTCCGTTCGGCTAAGACAGTTCCCTCATCCACTTTCCCATCTTTCTTTTCAACAGGAAGAGATTCACCAGTGAGAGCAGCCTCATCAACCTGTAGCTGGGAAGCTTTGAAAATCCTGCCGTCAGCTGGAACCATATCTCCTGCTTCAAGGAAAACTAAATCACCTGGAACTAGTTCTTCCGCATTTATTTCCTTTGTTGCTCCATTGCGAATCACCTTAGATGGAAGCGTGGATAATTTCTTCAATGCCTCCATTGAACGCTCTGCTTGGTACTCCATGTAAAAACCAATAATCGCATTGATTACTATAACTACCAGTATTGCAAAGCCATCCAGCCACTCTTTAAAGAAAAAGGACAAAGCTGCGGCAACAATTAACATGTACACCAGAGCATTGTTAAATTGGCTTAAAAAAACCAACAACAGGTTTTCTTTCTTTTCCCGGCTTATTACGTTGCGACCCATTGACGTTAATCGGAATGAAGCCTCCTCGGGAGACAGTCCTTTTTCAGCGTCAGACTGATACTCACTAAGGATATCTTCTTGCGATTTAGTGTGAGCCGCTTGCTTTAATATATCAATGTTGATCATCTCGTGATTTTATAACCAATTTTTCTCCGACCTCCAAAAACGTCTAAGTTTGAATTTCAATCAAGTCATCTATGTTTGCATCGAGCATTTTCTTGTACTCATTGCTATACCAATTGAGAGCATCATCCTTGTCATTTTTTAAGTTGTTTGATTTGGACGAGGCTTCGAAAGCATTGTATCTGGCAGCAGAAAACATAATGGCCGCCCCCACACGTTCCTTTGATTCCGTTTTGGTAAATTCGTTGGCTAGTTCGATGAACTTGTCTGCCATCACAGAACGTGGTAATTCCGGTTTTCTCTCGCTCATATTTTACACTTTTTATTAACCAGCATTTTTTTGAATTCAATGAAGATAAATTGATATCAATTTACTTCTTAAGGGTCCTTATATAATTTACAATTAGCCACCTGTCTTCTGCATCGGGTATTTTCCTTCCAAAACCGTCCATATCATCCCTACCAGTAGTTATTTTGTAAAACAAAGTTCCATCTGTTTGTCCTTGGAATTTTTCTGAAGAAAAATCACCCATATCTCCCTTCATTTCTTTCGCTTTCGGACCATCACCGTATCCTTCTTTGCCATGGCACGATTGACAATATTTTGAATACAAGGTTTTCCCGACAGCTAAATCTTCCTTAGTCTTATCGGTTGGGTTTTTTACATTTTTAGCGGACTCTGGCACAGCCCATTCTTTCGACTGACCCAAATACATGAAAGAATAAAGGCCGAGAGAAAGAATAGCCGAGATAATAATGATAGTTGATTTTTTCATCGTTTATTGATTTTGGATTTAGAAATTCTATACAGATTGAATGTTAACATTAACAGGGGTACCCAGGCACCAAGGATTATTAAACCTGGAAAAATAAGAAGGTAAAGAGGCGCTTTGTCGGGGGGTGACCATAAGGTTCTTTGATCGAATGTGGATTTCTCGACAATAGAAGTTCCAGTGTGCGTGTTCACAATTGCCTTTATAGTCCCATATGCATCGCTCTCACTCATCACGACTTCAAAATTCAAATTACCGTCAACGCCTGGCATGGGCTCATTGATGGGAACAAGAATTGACCCATTTTCATCAGTGTCATAGCTTTCTTTTCCTATCTGAAGGGAGCCGTAAAATCTTTTCAGGCCCACTTTTAATGCCTGTTTATTCAACGGATTTCCAGCAGCATCTATTAGCGTCGCCGAAATTTGATTTACGCTATCAACTATTTTTACATTGGCAATCAGGCTCGCCTCTGAAAAACTAACCGTTGTTTTATCATCCTCAAATTTATCGTTGTTCTCAATTTTGACCACGTAAGTGAAGACTGTTGCAGTATTTGCGCTTTTCACGCTACCATCCCCCAGGATAAATTTTGCATTACCACCTATGTTTGTCTTCGCGTTCCCAACATAAGTCAAGGAATCATCCAACCGCAACTTATAAACTCTGAGTTCCAGATATGAAGCCTGTTCAAATCCATTATCCCCTTTATACTTGGCTGAAATATTGATGAACGATTCCTTGTTCATTATTTTATTGTACTGCAAGGACACTCTTGCTTTATATTTTTTGGCCTGCGGGTAGGCAAGAACGTTTAGACCTAGCAACGTTAAAGTTGTCAGAATGAAGGCTTTGTATATTAAAAAGTCTTTCATGATAAGGTTGTTTGGGTAGCTTCTGACAATCCTCTTTCTTCCGCAGTTTCATGGATAGGTATAATTGGTAAGTACCGAACCAACAGCGTAACGATGAGCATTGCTAAAGCAAGTGTTGCGAAAGTTATCGACCACTCCATCCAGGTTGCGGAATAGGTATGCCAGGAAAAGGGAACTCCTTGAATAGGCAGGAACGGATGGCTGAGGGTAGGTATTACAATGATGTATCGTTTCCACCATGCGCCAATTACAACCGCCAGGGCAACAGCAAACATCGGAAACGGCTTCCTTCCTTGAGGAAACAATAGGATAACTACAGGAAGCACCAATCCTCCAATGATTGCAGTCCAGAATAGTGACGCGTATTGTCCTGTGAATAAACTTTGGAGGTGCTTTGCCTCCTCATCTGTTGACTTATAAATGGGCATGAGGTACTCGTTAACATTAAAGTACAGATACACAAGGCATAGCAGTACCAGTATTTTTCCCATTTTATTAAAATGGTCTTCTGTTATGTAGTTCCCTAACCTGTAGGTTTTGCGAAGAACAAACATGACAACCACTACAGCTCCCGCACCGGCGACAAATGCCCCGGCAATAAAATAAGGGCCAAAATTTGTGCTATCCCATCCCGGCCGGTATGTAGTTTCAAACAACCAGGCAGTAACCGTGTGTATCGCAAAGGCGACAGGAATAATCATCACGGAGAGCGCCTTAATAGATCGTGAATAGATGTTGAACTGTTCTTCATTTCCAATCCAATTCAATGAAAGCCTGCCATACCATTTACTTGACCTCGAGTTTCCCGGAAAATGTTTTTTTAGAATACTAAAATCCGGCAATAGCGGGTAGTATAATAGCAGGATACTAATGAACAGGTATGTGGTAATTACTAGAACATCCCAGATTATTGGCGACTGAAGCCTGCCGTGCACAAACAAGTTCAACATCCTATCAGGCCTTCCCATATCAATGATAATGGTCAAGCCAGCCATGATGATTGCAGCTACGGCAATGATTTCGGCAATCCTGGTCAACGGAGTACTCCATTCTACACCCGTTAAGCGTAAGATGGCGGTGATTAAAGACCCCACCAGACTGATGGCAACAAAGAAAATGAAATTTGAAATATAAATGCCCCACAGGGCATAGTCCCTCATACCCGTTATCACCAATCCCAGCCTCAATTGTTGGATATAAGCATACAAGCCGACAAGAATAATCAAGACCAGGCAAGCTGTCCAAATCTTGCCCTTCCAACTAAACTTTTTTGGAGCGAGATCCTTTATCAATTGATCGTAAGTCTTGTTCATGGTTTTTCAGTTTTATCGACCGATTTAAACTCTGTGTAGTTACTGAGCCCCTCTTCAAAATCAACAGCCCTGTCGGATGGGGGCAAATAATAAACACTCGGTGCAGTCCCTAAATTTTCCATTAATCTGTAACCGGCCCTGTCCTTTAATAGCTTGCTTAGTTGGAAGGACTGGCCACTGCCGTTGGTTACCGCATCCTCATACATGTCGCCAAAACTGAATACATCATTAGGACAGGCACTTACACAATGGGGCAACTCTCCTTTATCAATCATATGCGGACAGAAATCACATTTATCGACCGTACCTTTTTGGCTGGGGACACCGCCATAGTCAGGATTGTATGGTGTGTGTTCGGCTGTCTCTCCCTGCCACGGCTCAGTCCAATTAAATATTCTTACAGAATACGGACATGCCGCCATACAAAACCTGCAACCAATGCACCGATTGTTATCTATCAACACGATGCCATCTCTTCTTTTAAAAGTCGCGTCTACCGGGCAAACTTTTACGCAAGGAGGTTCATCGCAATGTTGGCACAGGGTAGGCTGCCAATAGGGTGCGGTCTTTTCATTATCCTGCATTTTGTAAATCTTTATCCAGGCATTGTCACCCGTGATGTAATGATTTTTATTGCAAGAGCTTTGGCATTTTTTAGCATTTCTGCATTTTGCAAGGTCGACAACCATAACAAATTTCCGGTTGTGAAATCCTTCCCTGGGACTGTATCCACTCATCTTATCAGGCATGAGTTCTACTTCTGAAACCGGGACATGCATCAAAGTACCATCAGTTGACATCAGTTCGATGGTCTCTTCCGGTTTTTCACTATCGGATTTCCCAAATACTTTTGCGAGCACTGCCCCTCCTGCGACCGTAAGCAGCCCCATTTTCAGACCTTGCTCTACAAAGCTGCGCCTGGATTTACGCTCACTTTTGTTTTCCTTTTCCATAATTTCTTTATTTTGATGAAAACCCTTTCGGCTTCAGCCAGTTGAGCAAGGATTGGTTTGATATTTTCTCCTCGATAATTTTCGCGTTTTTCAACGCACTCTTTCTCACTTTCACAGCCTTCCCTTCCGCGGTTAGCATTGTGATGAATTCATCGTCTTGATCTGACTTTGGCTTTGCTCCCAGTGGCTTAGCAGTACTCAGAAAAGGAAGCAATGCACCTGCCCCTAAAAACCTTCTCCTGGATAGCGGTTTCTTTTTGTCATCTTTTTCCATGCGTATTGAGTTTAAAAATTCCAAAGTCTGTTGATATTGAATCCGATCAAAAATTGATGCGCAGAAAGCTTATTCTCATTAAGTAAATAATTTTTCTGAGGCACAAGACCATTATAGTTCCCCACAAATACCTGGAAGGCATGCCCCGCTGTCGACATTTCAATACCTAAGGCTAGACCAGGATTATTCGAGTTTTGACCAAACGGCTGGCTATAGTCTATCAGAATAGCCATTTTATCATTTAGGCTGACTTTCCCACCAACCGCTACAGCAAACTGGTCGTTGGATATACCCAGATCAACCATATTATAGTGTGAAAAACTGGGAGCCACTTGCATAGATACTGCTTGACTAAACCTGCGCATAATCAGAAACTGAGCAAAATAGGACATCCGGTCTGACGACTTCGGGAAATAGTCCGCTGCTCTTGCATCAATTGCAGTGTTGCCATAAAAGGTGATACTTACTGGCACTTTTCCGGACCGAGTTTGTCGTAGCAAGCCCACTTTAAGATTGAAGTCTTGAAGGCGGTTTTCCTTTGTCGTTCCGAAACCAACAGTAACGTGGTTTGAGATTGCATAACTGACTGCCAGCCGGATGTTGGAAGGCCCCCAAATGCCAAGCAGGTCTCGGTTTCCGCTTTTGATTACCCCAAACCGGTGTTGAATGTCAAATACAAACGTTCCCTTGGAATTTACGACACCTGTCGGATTATCAATTAACCAAGTACTTTGAAATGCTGCGCGAGCGGGCTTGTTCTCTTTTGTTGCGGCAAGCGAGTCTTTATTTTGGGCAATTGTGCTGCCTGATAAAATCAAGCCTAGAAAGGTAAAATACATTGGTAGATATTTCATGATGGAGTTGTTTTAGTTTAAATACCATTAATTATTAAGAGCACCTTCATCAATCCACTTCTTTATGAGAGCTACCTTAGTTGGCGTGATGGAGCCACCTGGGGGCATCGGATTGTCGCCACCGCCTCCAAGCATTTGCCCAAGGTCGCTACCCTCCGCATCTCCGGGCACTATTCTGCCCTCCACGCTCATCAATGACTTGTATGCAAAACCTTCACGCAGATCAGGCTTCGTATCGGCTGGGTTATGACAGCCTTTGCATTCCATATTCAGAATTGGCTGGATATCCAGTGAGAATGAAACATTGTCCTTCACGGTGGGTGTTACCTGTGAAGACTTATCATAATTACAAGCGCCAAATGACACAACCGCCATTATAGTTGTGATTAGTCTAATTAGTTTTTTCATAACATTATATTTAACTGGGCTTATCAGATTTATAAGTCATAAATGTTTCCATACTTCTTTTTCACGGGTTTTTTACTTGGCAAATGTGTTAATCTCATTTTATCATAGTAATTCAGCAATTGTCACATCTTCATTCCTTGCATGGCGCCTCCACCTTGTTTTACTTTCCACGCACTGTTCAAAAGAAAGGCCCCTTGTGTTACCACACGGTCGCCTGGCGATAACCCGCTAAGGATTTCTACTTCGCGCTTGTTTTGAATTCCGATAGTCACCATGTGTTGCATGAACATCCCGTCAGACATCTCCACCCATACGATAATATTATTTTCCACCAGGAGTGCAGACTTTGGTATGACAAGCGTTTGTTTTTCATTGCGCTTTAAAAAGACATAAGCCATCATCCCGGGCTTATATTTATTTTGCTTGTTGTCGATACGTATTCGAACAAGATTGATCTTGGTGTTGTCTTCGAGGCGTGGGTTATTGTACTCGACTTCGCCTCGGATTCGTTCTCCGGGGAATGCTTCAAATTCTATTTCGAGGGTTGGACTTTGACTTAAATAATTGATCTCTCCACTGTAGAACTGTGCTTCAATCCATAAGCTAGTTAGGTTTGCCAATTGGAAAAGCGCGGTGCCGGCTTCGACATACTCACCTTCGCTCACGAGCAACCCAGAAAGATAGCCGCTACGGTTGCTGTAGAAAGTGATCAAGGGTGATATCTTCCCTGGTCTTTCAAGCTCATTGATTTGCTTATCAGTGAGCGTCCATAATTCAAGCCTTCTTCTTGCAGACTCAACCATTCGTCTCGTCAATTCTTTCTGCGTAGTTGCTTGTTTGTTTTCCTGGATTGCCAACAGATACTCATTTTCATAAGCCAATAGTTCTTCGCTATAAATGCTGTAAAGGGGATCACCAATCTTAACATTGGCCCCAGGATTGCGAACAAACAGCTTATCCAACCTGCCTTTAACTCTGGCACTCACTACATTTATTCCCTGTTCATCAACAGTAGCTGTTCCAATGAGTGTGGTTTCTTCGGAAAGTCTCTTTATCTGGGCCGAATCGGTCTTTAAATTCACTACCAGCCGTTGCTGTTCGTTCAGCGTAAGCATGTCTGCGTTTTCTTTGTCATGGTCTTGATGTGACTCTTGCATCTTCTTCGTGCACCCTGTTATCATTAGCAGTATGATGAGTCCGTTATAAATTGTAGTCTTACTCATAGTTCATTCTGGTTTAACCAAACTTTCCCGGTCCATTAGATATCCGGCGTCAAGTGCAACTTCATCCTTGGCAGTAAGACCGCTAAAAACTGATACCCGACCTTTGGAACCGGGACCGAGCTGAACAAAATGTATTTGCAAAATGTGACTTCGCCCTGCTGTCTCTCCAACCTTTCGCCAAACCGCCTGCCTGCCACCCAGATACAAAATACTTGAAGCTGGAAGGGTTAATATTGATTGAGCCTTGGGAGAAATGGAAGCCTCCAAAAGTGAATTAATGCGTAGCTTGTTTTCCCTATTTCGCAGATATACGCGCATCTGAATAAATTTCTGTCCGGTCGAATACTGTGGCTCGATGAACCCCACCACAGTTTGGATTGGTTGGGCAGGAACCATCTCGCTCATCACAGCAACACTGTCGCCTAATCCGATTTCCTCCATCTGCCGGTTGTCGACTGATAGTATCCCCCAGACCTCACGCAGGTCATTGATCCAGTACAATGTTTGTCCGGCGGATACATAAACGCCCTCACGGACCTGTCTTGTTAGTGATGAGATCGAAGTCGATGATTTTTCCGAAGCCGCCTCCCCCATGCCGTCTGCGCTGGAAGGAGAAGACATAGCACCTTTGGATGTCATGGGCGCTGAAGATGGTTTATAGAAAATATAACCATCGTAGGAGCTATATATGGTGACCGTATAAAACGTCTTACCGGTTTCTTTGATCTTTTTTATCTGTTCGTCTGTAACTCCCAACAGTTTTAGCTTGTACCCAGCATGCTCAACGATTTCACTTTGCGGATCAGCTTTATATGCAAATAGTAATTCTTCCTGGCTGGCGTTGAGGTCAACACTGTATAAGTCCATTATTTTCTGGCCCTTCCTTACATATTGATTTTCGTATTTCACATAGAGTTTCTCTATTCGTCCGCTTACACGTGCAGCCACTTGATTGCTTCTTCGTTCATCCAAGGTCACATATCCATAAGCATTGACAGTATCCGAATGTGTTTGCAGTAACGGTTTCACCAAAGCCTGATTTGAAAATACTTTCAAATTGGTGGAAGTGGCCGCCGCGGCGAGGGCATCATGCTCAGTCTGGCTTACAACCTGCGCATCATGTTGACTATGATCTTCGCGCGATTGCTTGTTACAACCGAAAAATGTCACGAATAGCACAAATAGAAAAAGTCGTCTTTTTATCATGATCTTATTCATCCATATCCAGCACTTCAAGTGTACCTCTCTTTCTTAATTCAAATTCCTTCACTACCTGGTAGAACACCGGCAACACCACCAGCACGAAAATCGTGGAAGACACAAGGCCGAAAACAAAGGGAATGGCAATCGGTTTCATCACATCGCTGCCGGTTCCGGTGGATGCTAGCACTGGAATTAACCCAAGAATGTTGGCCAAAACGGTCATCAACAAAGGCCTTACACGCGGGACCGCACCTTGGAAGATCGACTCTCGAAGGTCTTGCTCAGTGATCTTCTGCCCACTTTCCTTTTTACTATCAACCAGCTGTTTGATCGAGCCATTCATATATGCGATCATTAACACACCCGTTTCCACGGCCACGCCAAACAAGGCAGTGAAGCCTACTGCAACTGCCACAGAGAAGTTTATATTGTAGAAGTACAACGAAAAAACACCCCCCACCAAGGCCACTGGTACGCTGGTGAAAACAATAAGCACTTCGCGGAACGAATGAAAAGTGATATATAAGATGATGCCGATAACAAGAAGAGTGATCGGAATGATGATCATTAACCGCTTTTGTGCGCGCACCTGATTTTCGTATTGTCCGCTCCACTGAATAAAATATCCTTTGGGAAGTTTTTTAAATTCACTTTCAATTTTTGCCTTTGCTTCGTTTACCACACTCCCCATGTCTCGTCCCCGAACATTAAAAAGCACCGTGCCGCGTAAGCGGGTATCTTCCGAGTTGATCATAGGCGGTCCTTCATTCACAAAAATCTCGGCAACAGATGAAAGCGGCACAACGCCATAAGAGGCTGTCTGTACAGGCACTCGCTTAATCTCATCAAGATCATTCCGATAATCTTGGGCCAGGCGCACAGTCACTGTAAATCGTTCACGTCCTTCGACCGTGTTCGTCAAGCTCATACCTCCCAGGGCTGTCTCAATTACCATGTTAACGTCTTCTATACTGAGCGCATAGCGGGCAATCGCTTCACGATTAATTTTAATGTTCAAATATTTTCCGCCGGTCAATTGCTCCAGATACAAGTCCGTCAGCCCGTCAATTCCCCTTAACGCTTTTTCAATTTTTGAAGAGACTGTAAAAACAGTGTCAAGGTTTGACCCAAAGACTTTTACACCTACATCGGTACGGATGCCGGTGGACAGCATATTAATCCGATTTATGATCGGTTGTGTCCATCCGACGACAACCCCTGGAATCCCAACCCGCTCATTCATTTCAGTGATGAGTTTGTCTTTTGTCATTCCGTCTCGCCACTTTGATTTCGGCTTGAGCACCACAATAGTCTCGATCATTGCCATGGGAGCGTTATCCGTAGCCGTGTATGCCCGACCCGCTTTGCCTAATACACTTTCAACTTCGGGAATACTTTTTAAGATTCTGTCTTGAACCTGAATGATTCGCTTGGCCTCCGCGTTGGAAACGTCTGGAAGAGTTACTGGCATCATCAAAATGGAACCCTCATCCAAGGGCGGCATAAATTCCGTGCCGAGGTTAAGCACAAACGGGGTGCTACCCGCTACAAGCAACAGGCAGACGATTAGCGTTGTATACTTGAACCGCTGACAAAAGAGGATGACAGGGGTATAAATTTTCACAAAAAAATTGGAAACGGGGTTTCTGCTTTCTGGTACTAATCTTCCCTTCACAAACACCCGCGCTAACATCGGCGAAACGGTGACTGCCAGTAAAGCTGCTCCGATCAACGAAAATGTTTTTGTCAGAACCAGAGGAGAAAAGAGCTTTTTCTCCTGACCTGTAAGAAAAAGAATTGGCGCAAACGAGATAATCATAATGATAACCGAGAAGAACACCGAGCGGCCGACGGCCGTGGAAGATTCTTCAATAATCTTCACTCGTTCCTCCTCAGGAATTTCTCGCGTGTTACCAATCCGCTGTTTTTCACTTGTTTTCATTGGTCGGCTTTAATTGTAATACTCTATTGGTTAATGACCGGTAAGCGTTTTCAGCCATGACGATCCCTGGATCAACTACATCACCAACTGCCAAGGCGATGCCTCCCAAAGACATAATATTGGAAGTGACACCAAAAAGTTTCATCAATATGAAACCGATCAACACTGAAAGTAAGATTGCGGCAATGGCGACCAGGCCGCTCCTGAAATGAAATAAGAACAATACCACCGTCACTGAAACAATCAGGATCTCCTGCCACAATGCATCCGTTAATGTTGCGATGGAATCGTCGATCAGACCACTTCGGTCATAAGCAATATGAAATTTTACTCCCTCTGGTAATCCTCTTTCTATTTCTCCAATGCGACCTTTTACGAGTTTGATGACATCTTTCGCATTCTGTCCGTAACGCATCACCACAATACCGCCCACTGCCTCACCTTCACCATTTTCCTCAACAATGCCAAGGCGCAGTTCTCCACCCATCTGCACATGCGCTACATCTTTCACACGAATCGGAATGGAACGGTAAGTGCCAATCGAAATATTTTCAATATCCTCAACTGTTTTAATGTAGCCCAAACCTCGGATCATATAGCCCATATCGTTCATCTCGAAGAGACTACCACCCACATCGCGATTGTTGTTCGTCACTGCTCGCGCAACGTCCATTAAAGGCACGCCAAAGTAAATGAGCTTATGCGGATCAATGGCTACCTGATATTGTTTCTGAAACCCTCCATAAGAAGCTACCTCACTAACACCGGGTACAGTTTGCAATGCAAATTTCACATACCAGTCTTGCAGTGCCCGCAACTCACCTAGATTGTAACCTTCGCCTTTCAGCGTATACCAAAATATGTGGCCAATACCGGTGCCGTCCGGACCCAGTGTAGGAGTTATGCCCGTGGGAAGAAATTTTTGGGCATAGTTAAGACGCTCTAGTACGCGGGTGCGAGACCAATAGATTTCTGCATCATCTTCAAAGATCACGAAGATGAAACTCATGCCAAACATGGAAGCTGCCCGGATGGTCTTTATCTTAGGAATACCTTGAAGGTTGGTAACCAACGGATACGTGATCTGATCTTCAATAATCTGTGGATTCCGTCCCATCCATTCCGTGAACACGATGACCTGGTTTTCAGAGAGATCGGGCAACGCATCAACGGGTGTTTCCCGAATCGAATACACTCCTCCAATCGTGATCATTATGATAGCGACCAGGAGAACGAACCTGTTATGAATTGCCCAGCCAATTATTTTTTCTACCATGTTTTAGATATTCTAAAAGTTTTCCGTCCTCGCAGGAATTAAGTAATTCAGGCGTTGATGCGACTCAATATTTATTGAAAAATCATTTTTGATTTGCCGCTTGAAGTTTTCCAAAGCCACACCTTGCCAATACTACGAGCAAGACGCAAATTGGCGTGCCATCAAAAGCCTGAGACTTCCGGGCAACGGCAAAGCAGTGGGTCTTATCGAACGAAAAGACCTAATGCTTAACTGTAAGAAAATCAGATAAGAAGGGAGCAGAAAAGAACCCGGGTACTATTACGCGTATATCCCGGTGGCCCGTGTGGCCTGTATTCACATTTTGACCTGAATGATAAATCTCTTTTAGGCTTAATCTCAATTAAATTGCCAAACGTGAGAATACTAACCAGTTTATAAACTTCAGCATGGATTACTTTTATCGGAGCACTAGCGCTACTTACTAAAGTGGAGTAAAATTGCTGAGTAAGATCACTGCAACACCCCTCTTCTTTTGGCGAGTCATGATGGTATTCAGTTGAACCGTGTTTATGAGGCTCATCCTTGTCATCGTCTTGGTGGCTTGATGAATGATGTTCATCACCGTGTTGGTGGCTATGTTCTGAGGATTCAGAAATAACTGATGGTTGGGGAGCCGGGAATGATATTATCCCCAAGTCGCACAGTAGGCCACATCCAAAAATTAATGAGATGGACAATGTCACTCCAATTGCTAAGAGGCATCTAAATTTCCGTATTGTTTTGAAACTCATCATTTCCTGGAACAAAATACGACCGATAACCGCCCTCATGCCATGACGGAAGTGAGTTTAAAACCTGATTATGGTCAGGTTTTTTTGGTTAAGGTGTATTTGATAAATTGTGCGAGTACACACAATTTGGCAGTGTCTGCCGGTTTGATCCATTCCTAATTCATGGACATCTTTTTGTAAAGGCAATGAATTGCACACGCTTGATTTTTATAGCTTTCATGAACGAAGGCAATAACTTTCCCTTTAGGGTCGAATATCTTGCATTTTTCGCCCTTGCTATTGGGTTCAATCGTAAATACTATTGCCCCTTCATTATTGTAATAAGTTCCATTTTTTTCAATCCGCCCAAGCTTTTTGCCGTCGGCGTCAAGAACTTCACTTCCCTTAATAAAGGCAATTTTTTCACCTTTGGCATTATTGATAATCCCTTCCTTGGTGATCCAGCCTAATTCTGATCCGGCTGAGTCGAGTACGTGGCCAGATGAATTGAGGTAAGGGTGTTTATAGTTGCCTGACTTCTGAGCGCAAAGTGGGGCTGTGAATGCTGAAGTCACCACAATGGCGATCACGAAAAGTGATTTTGTTACGTTTTTCATTTTTAAATATTTAGGGTTATTTTTGACCCACGTTTGAACTTTTATGAGTACAAATATAAGATATACCATACGTTTGAACCCATAGTTAATACACAATTGCAACATTTTTTGGAGATAGGCCAGAATTTGAAGTCTGCAATCGTTTGTCTTATTAGGGGGCTAAGACATTATTTTAATACATAGTCAATGTTCATACCACCGCGGAATTAGATGGTCAAGGGTAGCGAAATCTCCAATGCGTCAAAGTTTGCCCTCAGAAACCTTGTCTCCTAATACAATGGAAGAATCCAATTGGGCTTTCGAATTATTTTACTAAATTCCTCCAAAATTTGTTATATGAAAAAAGTATTTTGTAGTGTTCTGGTTGCTGTAACTTGTTTAGTTCCTGTGAAAATTCATGCCCAACAAAAGAAAGCTGATTTGAAGTGTGAGTCATTAAGAAAAATTCTTCTTTATGCTAAAAATGATTTCAAGGATATTTCAGGTGATTCAACTGCCAACATAAATGACTGCAATTATTACAAATCAAAGGTATCCTTTGGAATTGATAGTACAACCACGCTCCATTCATGTAAGGGAGACGAAGGACGCCTAACTATTCATTTTAACGTGTATGAAGGTAAAGATGAAATTCAGAGTGATGTTGTGTTCAGGGATTTGGAAAGTTCGGTTGATAAATGCGTACCAGAGTTTAAGAAAAAAATAACTAAATCATCAAGTTTTAAGAGAAGGGTCACTTATTCCAACGGTGACGTTGATTTTATCCTCTTTCAAGACATCCTAATACACGCAAATGTCAGCGTCTCAGTCGCTAAGGCAGAAAAGTTTAAGTAATTTTTTCTTTTTATTCCTTTCTAATTTGCCAAATATCCATGAAGTTAATTGAGTCACCAGCCTTTCAAGAATAATGAAGTCTAAACGACATCAGTTTTCATGTTCCTGATGGCAGTGTGTATGTCGAACAAATAAGTTCATTATCGCATCCGCCAGCTCTTTGTTTCCATCGTCATTCAGGGGATCAATGGTAATCGTACCATCCTGATTTCCGTCTGCCGCGGTTGTCAAATCTACGCCTCCATTTACCGCCGAAAGAATTTTATCTAACTCCAACTGGATGGCCAGGTTAATTGCTGCCCCGTTGGTAACCAGCGTGGTACTGTCCTGAAATCTTGCTCCGAAGTGCGCGTCGCGATAATGCCAGAAGACAAAGGGCGTACTTCCGATCGTTCCCGTGATCAGGATCGACTTTCCATTCATGTCGCCGGCTTCTGTGCTGGGTACTAATTTGAAACTTACTTTTTCGTACTTCGCGTTGGGCAGGTTGAAATCGTTCTTCCCTGCAAAACGGTTTTTGCTGCATGCGTGTCTGATTATGAGCCTTTATTTTTTCCTTGATAGCCACGTTCAAAGAGGCCAGATCAAAGAACTGCCGGTTGCGCAGGCGGGCA
>JAYVXP010000283.1:0-3150 GCA_043785125.1 Bacteroidia bacterium | reverse complement strand
CTCTTCCTGGAGTAGCTTTACTAAGAGTAAAATCAATTTCCTCAACTTTGTTAATATCCAACCCAGTACTCGCGGAGTTAATAGAAGTTATGATGCGGAAAAAATTTGACCGATACGTCTCAAAAGAAGTCAGACAATCATTTCTTGAAGAGCTCAAGTCTCTTTCCACAACGGTAGAAATCACTGAACACGTAAAATTATGCCGTGATTCCAAAGACGATATGTATCTGGAACTGGCCCTCTCCGGAAAAGCCGATTGCATCATCACCGGTGATTCCGACCTGCTGATCCTCAATCCATTTGAAAATATTCCGATCATCACACCAAAGGAATTTTTAGATTCGATTTCTTCGTACAAATAATCGGGGCAAATCGATGGATTACACACATGCGTCCATTTCTGAGGAGGGGCAGTGTGGTTATTCATATCCATCATGATGATCACTCTGACCGTAAACTTTCTACAGGATTAGCCAATGCCGCTTTCATGGTCCGGAAACTTACCGTAAATAAAGTGACAATGATCAAAGCAACTCCGGTTATTACAAATACTTCCCACCCAATGTCAACCCGAAAAGCAAAATTTTGCAACAACTCTTTCATAAAGTAATATGTCAGGGGTGAAGAAACAGCAAAGGCAATAAGAACCAATAGCAGAAAATCTTTGGAGAGGAGCATCACAACAATCCTCACGGAAGCGCCCAATACTTTTCGAATACCAATTTCCTTGGTTCGCTGTTGTGAAGCAAACGTGACAAGGCCCCAAAGCCCCAGACAGGAAATAAAAATGGCCAGTACGGCAAAAATTTTGAATAGGGTATTAAACTTTGTTTCCATTTTGTAATAAGAATCAATTTGGTCGTCCAGGAACCTAAATTCATATACACCATCGGGGAATGTTTTTTTCCAGCTAGCTTCTATCGCTGACAGTGTGGGCGAAATATCTCCACCGGGTTCTATCTTGATAGTAATCTGACTATACACTTTCGGGTCTTGTGCAATCAATGTTGGTGGGACTGCAAATTGTAGCGGCTCGGCATTGAAGTCGGCGACCACACCGATAATTTCGGTATCGCTGCCCCACCAAAAGTGCTTACCGATGGCCTCTTGCGGGGAGCCCAAATCAAAGGCCTGCAATAATTTTTCATTGACCACTACGTTGCCAATCGGTTGATTGGACATGTATTCGGATGATGCTGGAATGCGCCCGCTTAACAGCCTCAAACCAAATAGGGTATAAAAATTATCATCCCCATAAATCGCACAAACACTTTGGCGGTCGCTGGTTTCGGTCTTACTCATTGTATTCCACCAATGATCAGTGCTGATCGGTGAAGATCTGTTGAGTGAAACATCTTTCACCCCGCGAATCTGACGCAATTCCTGTTCAAGTGTTTTTGCCTTACCGTGATCCCCAATCGCTACGCTTATGATATTGTGCTTATCAAAACCAAGGTCCTTACTTTGCATAAAGTTTACTTGCTTCGATATCACCAGCACAACCATGAGCAGCGATGCCGATATGGCGAACTGCATAACGACAAGTCCTTTACGCAACCATGAAGATCCATGAAGTCCGCTGCCGGATGAACCGGATTTAAGCGTCAGTACGGGATTGAATCTTGCCATGGCCCATGCAGGATAAAGACCGGCGAGCAAAGTTGTGAGTGCGATACCCAATAAGAGCACAGCCATCAATCCGGGGGATTGCAAGGGATGAAATGTAATCCCCTTACCAAGCAGATTATTTATCGGATGCAGTGAGAGTTGGGTAATCAACAAGGATAAAACACCCGAGGCCACGGTGAGGATACAAGCTTCTAGTAAAAATTGAGAAATCAATTGCGATCTTCGGGCACCTACTGATTTCCGTATCCCCACTTCTTTGGCTCGCGTGAGGGCCTGAGCAGTAGACAAATTCAAGAAATTGATGCAAGCCAGTGCCAGCACTACCAACCCGATGCCCGCAAAAAACCAAAGCCATGTACGATTTACAGTGGCTACCCAAGGTCCGCCGCCAAAATATTTTGTATCAAAGTGAATATCGGGTAAAGCTTGTATTTCAAAATCCCCACGAACCATTTTATCCACTGTCGGGGCTGAGTTGATATTTTTGTCGGCTATTCTTTTTAGTCGCGCCTGAAGATTTTTTGGATCGTAATTTTCAGCCAATACAACATAGGTAATAGCAGCAAGTTTGGTCCAGTCAAGGCCGCCAAAATACCACGTGTCTCCGTTGTCAAGAAACTCGTTGTTAGCAACATAGGATAGGAGTATTGATGCCGGAAGGCTGGTATTGGAGGGTATGTCACGAATTATGCCCGCTACGGTGATGATGAATTTATTTCTATACTTAAAGGACTTGCCAACAGGATTTTCATTACCAAAGAATTTCTTTGCAATTGTTTCCGTCAGCAACGCCTGGTAAGGAGTTCTTAACGCTTTATGCGCGTCACCCTGCAACACTTCGATATTGAAAATGTCCAGGAATTCAGGTTCGACAATCAGAACATGCTCCTGTTTGAAAAGCTTTTGAGGATTGATCTCTATTACCGTCTCGAACTGTGGTCGAGTCAAGGCGACCTTTTCCAGGCCCGGTATTTCATTGCGCAAGGCTTCGGCTAATGGGATGGGGGTAGCGTAAAGGTTAAATTTTTTTGTGCCGCCCTCCGTCCATACTGAATTCACACGGTAGATGCGGTCCGCGTGATGATGGTATGCATCAAAACTCAACTCATAACGCAGAAACAATCCAATCAGCAGGCAAACGCTCATCCCAAGCGTTAGACCCACAACATGAAGTATGGTATTGAGTTTTTGCCTCCCAACGTGGCGCAAACTGAAACGAAAGTTGCTCATGATCATATACCAGAAGTTTAATTCAATAGAAAAACTGTTTCTCAACATAATCCCCGGCCTGAAAAACCGAATCACATTCCAAATCAATCTCCTCTTCGCTTTTGCTTCCCCAACTGCTTTTTCATCCCAGTGAAACTTCTGAATCAGGTCTCCTTCAATCTCTTCGTATAAATGATCGGGGCAGAACCATTTGAGGAAGCGAAGGGCAGAGCGCGAGATTGTATGGTTTTCCGGAGAATTCACTTATCTATTTTATTTTCTATTTCGTTATATTTGTTAATTGAAATCGAA
>JAYVXP010000282.1:0-3153 GCA_043785125.1 Bacteroidia bacterium | reverse complement strand
TACCAATTTTGGATGGGCCACCCACGTACCGTCATAGCCGAAACCGGCTTCACGTTCCTTGTCGGCCCGTACTTGTTCGAATGCTTTTGCGTTGATGGCTTCATCTTTGCTGGGAATGAACGCCGACATGCCGCCGATGGCGTGCGCACCTCTTTTGTGACAGGTTTTGACCAGGAGCTGGGCGTATGCCTGCATGAAGGGCACGGCCATTGTTACTCGAGAACGATCGGGAAGAATAAAATCGGGATGGCGCCTCATCTTTTTTATGATGCTGAAGATATAGTCCCATCTTCCCGCATTTAGACCCGCGAGGTGTTCACGCAGTTCGTAAATGATCTCTTCCATTTCAAATGCAGCAAGAATGGTCTCGATTAACACCGTTACTTTGATTGTACCGCGGGGTATCCGAATCAAGTCCTGAGCGATAATAAAGACATCATTCCAGAGCCTTGCTTCACGCGAATTTTCCAGTTTGGGTAAATAGAAGAACGGCCCTTTCTCCGATAAGGCCAATACTTTTGCGTTGTGAAAGAAAAACAATCCGAAGTCAAACAAGGAAGCGGATGCAGGTTCACCGTCAATAAGAAAGTGTTTTTCCTCCAGGTGCCAACCACGGGGGCGTACCTTTAGGACGGCGGTCTGTTCATCGAGCTTATACTTTTTTCCATCGAGCAACTCAAAGTCCACCTGCCTACGGACCGCATCATACAAATTGAGCTGACCCTCTATCACATTCTCCCAGGTTGGGGAAGTAGAGTCTTCAAAATCAGCCATGAAGACTTTTGCACCGGAGTTCAATGCATTGACGATCATCTTCCGGTCAACCGGCCCCGTGATCTCGACACGACGGTCTTGCAGGCATGCCGGGATCGCGGCAACCTTCCATTCACCTTCTCTTATTAATAAACTATTCGGTGGAAATTTGGGAAGTTCGCCTAGGTTAATACTTTTTTGTCTTTCCTTCCTCCGCTTGAGTAACTGCAGGCGCGTTGAATTAAATTGCCGTTGCAGTGATGCCACAAATTGCAGCGCTTCATGGGTCAGAATGTTTTTGTAGCCGGCATGCAAAAAACCCTTAATTTGAAGGCCTTCAATCGTTTGTTCTGTGAGTATTTCCATTGAATTCACACTCTTAAAAATACTGTGCCACCGATGAGCTTACTGACAAAAAAATCTCCGTTTTATGCTAAATATTTTTCAAAAAGGAAAAAATATTTTTTAATTCCTGTTGATCAGCTGCATCAGAATAGTGAACATAGATTGAACTGCGCGTTATGCTTAAATTTGGACCATTATCAAACATCATACTTCAATAAGAAGAAATGGACAAGTTCCTGACAGAAGCAATCAACGAAGCAAAAATGGGACTTGCGGAGGGTGGAATACCCATCGGATCCGTCATCGTGCATAATAGTAAAATCCTTGGCAAAGGCCATAACAGAAGAATCCAAAAAGGCAGCGTCGTGCTCCATGGAGAAATGGATGCCTTTGAGAATGCCGGCAGACAGCCCGCTTCCGTTTACAGGGAATGCATCTTGTACACCACCCTGTCTCCCTGCCCCATGTGCAGCGGTGCGATCTTGTTGTATGGAATACCCAAGGTGGTGATTGGTGAAAATGAGACGTTCCTGGGAGACGAATCATTGCTGAAAGAAAGAGGCGTGGAAGTGATCGTGGCCGACAGCCCGGAATGCAAGGAATTGATGAAACAATTTATCCGGAATAATCCTGCCCTTTGGAATGAGGATATCGGGAAGTAAGAAAGGGTTGAAAAATGGCCCACGCATCGATGAACGTTCAGGACGTTGTTGCCTGTAAAACCGAAAATCGATCTACTTTCGAAACCGGCGTTGGGTCGGAATATCTTCGGCAGGGTGCAAGACCAGGGCTAATATTTTTCAATCATATCAAGGGCTTGCTCTTCAATATCCTGTTTCTTGACTTTATATAAAATTTTTCTTCTGCCAATAAACAAGATCATCAAACCGAAGGAAGTACAAACAGCCATAACCGTTGTCATGGGAAGGGCCGTTTGAGGGCCCAGTAAACCCACCATCGCCGATGCCAGGGAACCGAGTCCCATTTGTAAAGCGCCCATGAGTGCAGAGGCGCTGCCTGCTTCTTTTGTGAATGGAGCCATCGACAACGCTGCCGAATTGGGAAAACTGAAACCCTGGCAACTCAGGAATAAGAAGATTATAAAAATGGTGCCGTATAACCCGATCACATCAAAAATGGTACCGACTACCAGAATGATTCCGATAATCGTTTGCAGAATCAGAATAGCCTTCATGAGTTGTTCACTGCTATATTTTCTGAGCAACAGATTGTTGAGTTGACTGCTGGTGATCAACCCCATCGCAATGATGGCAAAGATGTAACCATATTGCTGCTCTGTGACTGCATACAATTTCATAAAAACAAAAGGCGATCCGGCGAGGTAGGCAAACAGCCCTGCGGAAGCAATCCCACCTGCCAGCGCATACGTGTAGAATTGAGGTTCTTTTAATACGGTAAGAAAACTATCAAGAATTGGTTTTGGCCGAAGTGAAAAAGCAGGATTTGGTTGCCTGCTTTCCGGAAGCCAGAAAACGACAACCAGCAAAATGAGTGCTGTTACCAGGGTCAGCACGATGAACACATAATTCCATCCGAATGCCGCAATCACATAGCTCCCAACGGTGGGTGCTAAAATCGGGGAGATCCCCAATATTAGGATCAGGAGCGAAAATATTTTTGCGTTTTCATGGAGGGGGAATACATCCCGTACGATTGCCCGCGGTGCCACCATACCGACACAACCGCCCAGGGCCTGTAGTAGCCGGAAGGCAATGAGTGTTTCGATGGAGGTAGACACTGCGCACCCAATGGAAGCCAGTATATATAGTATCAGTCCAATGACCAATGGCCGTTTTCTTCCAAACCGGTCAAGTAACGGGCCGCATAGCAACTGACCGAAACTAATGCCAATGAAAAAACTGGATAATGAATAGGACACGGCGTCAACAGAGGTATGAAGATCGGCAGCGATGGCCGGAAAGCCGGGTAAGTACATGTCGATTGAAAAAGGGCCAATAGCGGATAGCAATCCAAGTATCAATATCAATACCAACCTTTTTTTCTTTTCCAATTTAAAACTATGTTATCTTGATT
>JAYVXP010000281.1:0-28823 GCA_043785125.1 Bacteroidia bacterium | reverse complement strand
GGCAAAATCACGGATATGAACGAGGCGTTGGTGAACATTACCGGCATAACGCGCGAAAAACTTACGGGCACCGATTTCTTCGATTATTTCACCGAACCGCAAAAGGCCAGGGAAGTTTATCAGGAAGTATTTGCTAAAGGATCTGTTGCCGACTCCCCGCTTACGCTTCGCCATAAGGGCGGCAAGCTGACCGATGTATTATTCAACGGATCGGTTTATAAAGACGATCGGGGAAATGTATTGGGCGTTGTGATTGTGGCCAGAGATGTTACGGATCAGAAAATAATTGCTAGAGAATTAACAGAAGCGAAAGTGTTTGCTGAATTAGCAACGGGCATCGCAGAAGAAGCAAAACGTAAAGCTGAAAGCGCCACACGAATCGCAGAAGATGCAGTAAAAGCAAAGCAGCAATTTTTGTCGAACATGAGTCATGAAATTCGCACACCAATGAACGCGATTATCGGATTCACAAAAGTGGTATTGAAAACAGATTTGTCCGCAAAACAGAAAGAATATCTATCTGCTATAAAAATCAGCGGCGATGCACTCATCGTGCTGATTAACGACATACTTGATTTGGCAAAAGTAGATGCCGGCAAAATGACATTTGAGCAAACACCCTTTAAGATGGCGTTATCAATATCCGCTATGCTTCACTTATTTGAGACCAAAATCCAGGAAAAGAACCTGGAATTGGTTAAAGACTACGATAACAACATCCCCGAGGTGTTGGTGGGCGACCCGGTACGGTTACACCAAATTATCTTAAATCTCGTGAGCAATGCCGTGAAGTTCACAACAAAAGGAAAAATCACCGTGCGTGTTCACTTGTTGAAAGAGGATGAGGAGAAAGCAACCATCGAATTTGCCGTTACCGACACAGGAATCGGTATTATGGAAAATAAGTTGGAAAACATTTTTGAAAACTTTGAGCAGGCAACGAGCGGCACGACACGATTGTATGGAGGAACGGGTTTAGGACTTGCCATTGTCAAACAATTGGTTGAACCACAGGGTGGAACCATTGGCGTGAAAAGTAAAATCGATGAAGGCTCCACTTTTAGTTTTACGTTAACGTTTCAAAAGACAAAGGCCCAGGCGGAATTGGAAACGGAAATGATGGAATTGGATGCGGAAATCAAAAATATTAAAATATTGGTGGTTGAGGATATTGCACTCAATCAGTTGCTGATGAAAACACTGCTGGATGATTTTGGATTTGAACGCGATATAGCCTCCAACGGGAAAATAGCCATTGAAAAACTGCAGGCCAAATCCTACGATATCATATTGATGGATTTGCAGATGCCTGAAATGAACGGGTTTGAAGCAACAGAATATATACGCAACAAAATGAATTCTAAAATTCCAATCATCGCTTTAACAGCCGATGTGACTACCGTGGATTTGGCTAAATGCAAAGCTGTTGGCATGAATGATTACATCGCCAAGCCGATTGATGAAAAAGTATTGTATAGTAAAATTGTAGGGTTGGTCAAGAAACCCATCCTGATTAAATATAATGAACCTAGCAGAACCGGAAACGGGCAAGGACAAAAGCTAAAATGTATTGACATGGCTTATCTCGTTCGCATCACGAAATCCGATTCAAAATTAATGATGGAAATGATTTCAGTTTACTTGAAACAAACTCCACCTTTAATTAGTGCAATGAAACAAAGCCTGGAGGATAAGGATTGGCGCTCATTATATTCGGCTGCACATAAGATGATTCCCTCGTTTTCAGTAGTGGGCATTAGTCCGGATTTTGAAAACATGGCCAAACAAATTCAGGATTATGCAAGCACACAACAACAAACTGATGGAATACTTGACCTGGTCTTACAAATCGAAACCGTTTGTACACAGGCATGTAAAGAATTAGAAGAAGAGTTTAATATGATTGTTCATACAACATGAAAAACGAAAATAAAATAAGGCTTTTCCTGGTAGATGATGATGCGGTTTTTTTAAAAGCATTGGAAATCCAATTCCACCACCGCGCTGATTTTACGATTGAGACATTCGCGACTGGCGAGTTATGCATGGATAATTTATCACACAACCCTGATGTAATCATTTTAGATTTTCATCTGGATGGTGTCGATTCAAATGCAATGAACGGCATGGAAACATTGGATAAAATAAAAGCTTTCAACCCGGATATTCCAATTGTCATGCTATCCTCTCAGGATAAAATTGAAGTGGCAATAAGCTGTATGCATCACAGGGCTTTTGATTATGTTGTCAAGAGCGAAACCGCCTTCATGCGATTGCAAAAAATCATTACTACCATTTTCCGTTTCAAAAAAATGGAAAAGGAATTGAGTTGGTACATGGAAAGAATGTAATCCAAACCGGAACCTGAATTACCAGACCGTTTCCCGTTTCCGGTAGGGTCAACCCATCGCAATCCGTCTTAATCCTTGGGCATCCAATGTGTGAATCCTGCAACTTATTTCTAAAGTTGTGTAATACGAAAGTGTGGCAAGGTTAGCAGCTTTGTGTGTGATAATTATGTCACGCCATAAAAACTAGATGTATGAAAATGAATAAAATACAAGCAATCTTTACATCTGTAATGGTTGTTTTAATGACCGGGTGCAGTGATCTTAATAATGCGCCGTCACCTTCCGGGATGCCAAGCATGGAGACAACTTTTCCTGGACAGTCAAAACTGGTAGCCCTCTCATTGGTGAACCCTGGAGTAGTCAATCTTGGTGTTGCAGGTGATTTTGAGATTCTGTCGGAATCAGGAATTACCGATGTCTATAAATCTACGATAACAGGAAATGTTGGAAGTAGCCCAATCACCGGTGCCGCTATTCTTGTAACGTGTTCTGAGGTGACCGGAACAATCTACTCCGTGGATGCTGCCGGTCCGCTTCCTTGCACCGTGACCAACGCCACTTTATTAACCTTGGCTGTTGGAGATATGGTGGGCGCATACAATGATGCATCGGGGCGCATTAACCCTAATTTCATCGAATTGGGCGCGGGAGATATTGGAGGCAGAACGCTTACCCCAGGTCTGTATAATTGGACCAGTGCGCTTACCATCCCGACGGATGTTACAATTTCGGGCGGCCCGAACGATATCTGGATATTCCAGGTGGCCGGAACCCTTACAATGGCTTCTGCTGTCAGAATCACTTTGAGCGGAGGTGCCCAAGCCAAGAACATTTTCTGGGTAGCAGCCGGTGCTGTCACCTTAGGAACAACAAGTCACTTTGAGGGGAATATTTTAGGTAAAACAGGCATCAATTTGCAGACAGGGGCATCTATAAATGGAAGGATGTTGGCACAGACAGCAGTGACGCTTCAAATGAATACGATTAATCGGCCACAATAAATTAAAGAAGTTACGATTGCAAAGAGGCTGCCGAGAGGTCAGCCTCTTTTTTCTTTCAACAAGGGTTCCTTCAGATCGGCCTTCAGAATGGCCATCCCGAACAGGACTGGCTATCTCAAATTTATCGAACCCCTCAAATCCCCGAATCTGATTTAATCCTCAACAAAAAAGTTCGATATTCGTCCGCTCCGGTCTACTCCCTGCACAGCCGGCTACACCGACACCAGTCCACCGACCAGGTGAACTCGCTCAATCCTATGTTTTTGTGCGAAACCTTATCACCGGATTCTTAAATTCCAAGAGTTTTGCATAATTGTTTTGGACAATTGATTTCAAAAAGCCTTGAATGGTTTCGATCTCTATTTGCCCCCAATGAAGTGAGTTTTTTTACGAATTCTACCGAATTTATTTTTAGAGTTTCAAAGTTTTTGATTGCCCTACTGTAAAAGTCTCATTCTGACTTTAGTGTCTCCGCAGGATTTACACGAGCTGTTTGCAGGGTAAGGAAACTCAGCGTAACCCAGACGATCAGAACCAAGCCAAGACCTATCACAACAAATACCATTGGGTTAATACTAATCCGATAAGAGAAGTTTTCTAGCCAGCGCTGCATCATCCACCAGATTAAAGGAACAGCCACGGCAATTGAGGTCAAGATCAATAGGGTAAAATCTTTTAGCAACAACATAATCAGGTTTGGCAACGTAGCTCCGAGCACTTTGCGAATGCTAACCTCCTTTGTACGTTGGCGGAAAGTAAGCGCAGCGACGCCAAGTAATCCTGAACTAGCGATCACTATTCCAATGAATGAAAAAATATCCAACACATGCATCATGTTTTGTTCTGCTTCGTACAATTGGTTAAGCTGCGAATCAAGAAATGAAAACTCAAATCGATAGCGATTGTCAAACTTGTGCCACGTGCTTTCTATGCTGCGAATAGATGTTTTAAAGTCAGCCGTATTTATTTTCACTATGGCAAAGTTATAGCTGTCCTCCATTCTCATCAGCAACGGACGCAGTGGTTCATGTAATGACTGAAAGTGGAAGTCTTTCACCACCCCGATCACAGGGCCTTTCAATTCAACGTTGTCATCACGTTCCCATACGATTTCCTTGCCAATGGGATTTTTCAGGCCAAGCTGACGAACTGCTATTTCATTGAGAATAAATCCTTTTGAGTCAGCCGGATTACCTTTTAAAAAAGTACGCCCTTCTACTATTGTCATATTCATAACTTTCAGAAAGTCTGGGTCGATCATCTCTTCAGATGCGTCAATTCGTTCTTCTGGATTTTGAGCAGCATAGATCGGATTTTGATCGAATGATTTTCCGGGAATATTAGAGGCAGCGGATACATCCGACACTCCATTAATTTGTAAAAGTTGGCTACGTAATTCTTCGAGTCGCGAATTCATTGAGCGATCTTTGATAGGCAGAACAATCAGCTCAGCGGCATTAAAACCAAGATCTTTATGCTCAAGAAAATCAAGTTGTTGCGAAATAATGACACTAGCCGAAATTAGCGTCATAGATGTTGCGAACTGAAAAATGATTAGCACTCGCCTCATTCCAATGCCTTTGGTGAAAATAAGTTTGTCTTTAAGAATAAGTGCAGGTCGCATTGCGGAGAGATACAGTGCGGGAAATATACCTGCAATGGACGCCACCATCAATCCCAATGAAACCAGCAGCACTGCAAAGTGACCTAATTCAAACGGGATTAATTTGCCGGTAATGGAATGAAACATTGGTAAGGAGACTTCAATAATTACTACAGCCAGGAGCATTGAAATCCCAATCATTAATAACGACTCTCCTAGAAACTGAAAGGTTAACTGTCTACGGAAAGCGCCCAGTGATTTACGAATACCGATCTCCTTTGCCCTCTCGGATGTCTGCGCCAGACTAAGGTTTACAAAATTCACTACGCCAATGATCAAAATAAGCAATGCCGCCACCGACATCAGGTAAACATAGGCGATATTGCCGTTGGACTCCAATTCCCAACGCAGGTGCGAGTGCAAGTGGATGCTTGTAACCGGTTGCAAACGAAAACCATAATTATTCTCCCGTAGCCACTTAAGGTCAGCATCGCTATAATTGATGTATTTTTTTGACCACATAAGCAGTTTGCTCTCCAGCTTTTTAGCATCGCTCCCCGGCTTTAACCGGATGTAATTGAAATGGCCGAAGTCGCTCCATTGATAGTATTCTTCATCAGGATGTTTTAGTTTTTCTCTTGCATAGGAAATCAAGAAATCGAAATGAAAATGAGAAGACTCTGGCACATCACGAAACACTCCTAACACCTGTACCAAATATTTGTTTTCATTTAATTCCAGTTGTTTGCCAATTACATCTGTTGTGCCGAAATATTTGGTTGCTGCTGATTCTGAAATCAAGATTCCGTCTGAGTTTGTCAATGCTGTCCTGGGATCACCTTTGATCAATTGAAAAGAAAACACTTTAAAAAAAGTACTATCAACAGCAAGCACACTGGTCTCATCATACTGCACATCTTTTTCTGGATTGCGGATAGAAAATGTTTGGCGCATCAGTCCTGGGCCCCACACGGGTGAAAGGCTCACGGCGCTTTCCACTTCGGGAAAATCCTGGACCATCGCTTGTGCCATCGGGTGAGGTGTTCTTGTTTGGGGGTTCTGATTTTCCCAGATGATGCGATAAATGTTTTCGGGATTTTTGTGGAACCGGTCATAGCTAAGCTCCACCTTTAAATATTGTACGATCAAAAACACAGAGGCCAATCCCAACGCCAAACCTGTAACAGTGATGACACTGTAAAACCGATTTTTGATAAGGTTGCGAAAAGTAATTGTAAGGAAATGCCCGAACATGGTTAACAATTAATAGAGATTATTAATCCAATATCGAGCCAATGTCTTTAACCTTTCAAAATCAATAAGAACTGACGAGGGGCAATTTGTTCCGTTCATAATTGACCGAAACTGTGCGGAAATGGGATACACCTTCGAATTCGTGGAGTTAGTGCGAAAGCTACTAAATATGGTGGTTAAGGGTGGAAGGGTATCGAAATCTGCATTTAATAGGAAACCGCGTTTCAAGCTAATTTAATCCGATGTCATTTGTTAAAAAATTCGAACTTGGGATTGCCAAATCTGCTATGTTTTCACTTGCGTAATTCGCAGTGTGAATCTGAATTTTATTGGTGCGGTCAGTTCAAATGTTTTATCAATTGTCCGGCTTTTATTGGATTTCGAGTATCATTGCAATTTAATACCCTTGACGAAACCGAGGCGGCATGCGTTTTAAGATTAAGCATAAACTCTTAAAGTGATCCGTAAAACAGTGCTTATGTTATCCATGCACCTCGGTCATTGATATTTACTGAACCACTTTCTTGATTAATCGATTCATGGATTCTGAAAGATATTGTCCATTTCCCGGACCGTACCAGTTCATTAATCTCGTTTCCATCTTATCCAAATCATAATTTTCGTCTTTTGTTATATAGCCAATATAACCTCCATTGAAGCTGGTGATCATAGCGTTCAACCCGAGTTGGGCTGCAGCATCATCAATAGAACTGGTCAATTCTCCTGAAAAATCGCATGGGGTGCCCACCATTACGACATCACCTATCCGAAGAACTGTCAATGTAGCCGGATATTCACCGTATAGGTGCCGAAAGAACCACGGATCAACACGCCAGTTTTGAGATACCTTAAATTGTGGTTCCCGTAATACTAAGGGTACTTGATTCATGATCAACACGGTGCCCTTTACCGGTCTTAACAAATTTCGCTGCATGAAAAAGGCTTCGGTAAGGTATTCAGCCATCCAACTAATGCACTGCTCGCCCTGCTTCTGTGATCTACGAGTCATGCTTCCCATGGCTCCTCCCATAAACATAGCAAAAGAATATCCTTGACCTTCCAAATCATCAACGAATTCACCTGGATAATCACGGGATAGGGTGAGGTCCTCTTGAGACAAGCAAGTTGGATGAGCTGTAAAACTTGTCAGTACGAGTTTACTGCTGTCATTCCGTGTAACTTCCAATACACGCAACAACGAATCTATTTTTCCTTCCTTTATCAGTCTGTTTCGAACAGCTTGAAATACGGGCAAATGACCCCATTTCAGTGTCGCAGGCAATGGCTTCCTGGAAGCGATGACAATGCTTTTTATAATTGCCTGCGCTATGGATGAAACCAAGGAATCATCATATGTTCCGCAAACAATTCGTCCGGCAAGGTGCTCACCCCATCCGCCTATACTATTATGCGAATGCGTCGCCGAGAGATAGGTGTTATCAAGACTAAAACCGATTTGCTGAAGTTCTTTCCGAAGAATCGCCGTGACCGTTGGTGGAATAAGTAACATATCAGCACTTACCAGTGCCACGCGTTGAGCGCCGTTTTCAAGTACCATGGTCCTCACGTAAATGGAGTCTCTCACGAATGCGTATTTGGCTCCATAACGACCACCATACCCAGCGGTCGGCACGCGGTGATTGGGGGTGATATTCACTTTAGAATATCCTACACGAAGGCCTTGATGCGGGTCATCGAAAACATTGTGAAGCTGATCAATATTTTGTTGCATTTGGTGATAAAAAGAATTCTGCCAATAGGGTGAGCGATCGATTTTAAGCAACGGGGGAAACCAGATAATCAAAATCAGGCAGGTAATAAAAGAAAAGATTATTTTTTTTCGGGACATAGTCTGCAAATTTGATGTTATGGAAAATTGTTCAAAATGTGTGTGCCAGATTAAAGAAGAATTGTCTGTCTTCTTTTGACCAGGCATAATCAAACCGCAGAACGGTGTTTACATTCCACGCGATTCGCAAACCAAGCCCTTCGGAATGTTTCATTGTACTGAAATCGAATTTTGAAAGATTATCGTACACCCCGCCAACATCATAGAATGGAACGGCACTGAATGCAAATTGCTGGTTCAAAAATTTTGTTTTTGCAAACCGCCAACGAAGCTCGAAATTGTTGAAATCCATCAAGCGACCGACAAAGCGACTTATTTTATAGCCCCTTAACGTGCGAGCGCCACCCAACCCTTCGATATCACCCTCCTGGCTCCATTGATCCTGAAATTCAAAGAAGGGAGCATCCCCGCTGATATACCCCAAGCCAAGGCGTCCGGCAAAAACAAGTTTGGGAAAGATTGATGGCAAAATGGTTTGATATAGATTAGCGTGGCCATAGAGCTTGTTGAAATTATAAGAAGAGCCAAGTGCCTTCAGTGAAACCTCATTGGTCAATTCCAAAAACAGACCGCTGCTTGGATCAGGTTCAAGATCGCGTGTATCATAGGCAAGTCCAAATTGTGCGATCGTAATAAAGTTATTTCTTAATCCTTTTACCAGACCTACGTTGTTTTGGTTTTTCAAAAGTGAATTACCTTGAAAAGTCGTGTAATTCAACTGAGCAACTTCAAATCCGATTAAAGTACCCAGCTTGTCTCCATAAAATGAACGCTCCATGCTCACATTAATAACTCCTTCCTTTTTGAAGTAGTTATTGTAAAATTGATTGGTGTTCACCATAAAATTCTTTTCATAATCAGCCCATGAGGCATTAGTGACTTGCTGACTTCCGTTATAATAGGACAGACCCTGCAATGATTCTTTGGGTGTCAAACCAAAAAAAAGAAGATTTGGATTGGCTTCGTATCCGCCTTCAATGCGGAGTCGCCATTTGGTATTAAAGATATAGGGGACATCCAGCTTGAGAAAAAACTCCTGTTGATTTTTCGTTGTAACGAAAACAACAAGATCAATTTTGGCCCGATATGCCGTATAGTTGAAAAAGGGATCGTCGCGCTTCCCATTGAAATAAAGGGACCCTTCTCCTCCAAAACCTACGCCATTGACCGGATCTGAACTAAAATCCGGCGTTCCGGTGACATAATTTCCTTCCTTTTTGTCCTTTAGGTCCTCATCAGATAATCTCTTTTCCTCGGCGATTGCGAAAGGTAATTTGACTGTATCCGGCTTTTGAGGAAGTTGTCCTAAGCAAGGGTAAATTCCAGGCAAAAGAATAATTATTAGCCTGATTAGTTTGATATGTTTCACTAGCATATGAAGAGAATTATCTTAAATAGCCACTAAAACACACCGCATTTACTTGCCCACCGCCGATTTCGGACCAACACCTGCGCCAACGAAAGAGAATCCTCACCCACGGCCTAGCGCTAAGCCGGGTAGTTTCACAATTCTGGAGATTGGCTACGCTAAAGAGTAACCGTATAAATTTATTACCCGGAAGTAGTTGCCAAGAGACCGATCTATTTTTTAGAGCCATGCTTTAAGTTTAAGTTTTTTACAACAAGGCGGTACTCAATTTGCCGCTTAGCAATACTGAAAATGTTGTTTTTCGCTACGCTCTTCTGCATTACAACGTGGGGGTAGGCGTTCGAATAAAACATAACGGGAATGATAAGAAGTAATAAAACATTTATGTGCCTTTAAAATAGGTTGCATGTGAATATTTGTAAACTTTATTACCATGATAAGAAATAAGTATTAAACAAAATTTGCGAAACATAACTGGACCACTTTTTTCAGCGAGCCCATGGGTGGCGGAATCTCTACAAGATTGAAGGCAACGCAATTTTACCCCCCCTCCCCCCCCAGGTGCAAGGCTATTTCAATTTCACATATCCCCGAATCCCTTTCACAATTTAACGAAATTAGCCCAATTTGTAGAAAAGAATAAGTGGGAAGATTTACTTTTTGCTCACTGGAAAGGATACTATCCCAGCTTTATCGCCGGTGCGCAGCTAGAATTGCGTGCTGATTGCGCACCTTGCAAAATGAAGTCACTACACGAAAAAAAATTGAAAAAGTTATTAGACCAAGCGCTGCAGCTGGCGAAAATAAAATATATTTACCTACTCAACGCCGACGCTGCAAGCAAAGCATAATTACCTAACACTTAAAGCAAATGACTTCACTATATTTTTAATAAAATTGTAATGAAAAATTCTAATTTATAAGCCCATGAATAAAAAACCTATTTATGGCAGCGAAAAAAAGCCTGAACACACGATTATCATTTTGCTGAGTTGTTTTCTATTTTCTGCGTTTGGGTCATTGGCTCAAGACCTCAAAAGAGACTCAACCGATCAAGGCGAAATAAAAAAGGGTACCAGCTTGATTGGATCCTATTTTAATTTTTCGACTTCCAACACCACCAAAACTAAAGTTAAAGGAATTGATACCGATGCAAGTCAAATCAAACTGGGAGGAAATATCACCATCGGTAGAATGTTGTCTAATCACTGGGGTCTTCTCCTAAACGCCGGTTTTGTCAGCACCCGGACTTCAACACCTCAGCTTATTAAGGGAGCCTTTTATAATTTGGAAGACTTCCGGAGTGATTTTACGCTAGCCCCCTCTTTGAGGTATTATAAGATCGTGAGTGATGGATACTACTTATTCATTCAATATGCGGTGTATGCCAGTGCCGGCACCTTGGTTAATGATGAAGTGGATAAGGATGGCAATGTTTTCAGATATACCTATAAAACAAAGGGACTTGGAATGGGGATAAGTCCTGGTTTTGCTTATTTTATGACGAAAAAATTAAGTACTGAGATTTCCATTGGCGTCCTGGGTTATTCCACGCTAAACGGAAAAGATGCTTACGGAAACAAGACTCAGGTAAAAGCATTTCAATCCCTATTTTACCAAAATTCAGTGAGTCTGGGCTTCGTGTTCTATCTCGATCGAAAATGAAGAAGGATAAAGTTAGATGAAAACCAAATCTCCGGTACGTACCGTAGCATTGCCACCCCGTATTCTACTGCGCCGGTCAATTTTCGAATTCAACGTTACTGTTTCGTCTAGTGATTTTTTTGACAGGAAACAAAAATGTCCGCCAAACAAAATAGAAAGAAGCCAATTCAGAATTCTAATTTGTAAGGAGTATAATTAGGAAACGGGAAATTATTTTAGCGATATTTGGGGACCCATAAAACAATTTTCAGGTAGAATTGTTTGATTGAGCGGCAAGAAAATAAAACCTAATTATTTTATGAAAAAAGCAGCGGCATTGTTTATTCTGTTTTTAGCAGGCATTAATTTGTCGGCTCAGCCTGTGGTTCAGGAAAGGGACACTTGTTTTCAACGCCGGGGTGTCGGTGGGCTTGATCGGAGCATCGGAGTTTGGTTATGTCGGTGGCTCAGGGTTTCTGCCCGTGACGATAAGCGGAGAGTACAGTCTCAATGAGTTGATTGGGGTGAGTGCTTATGGTGGTTTCTATGACCGATCGTTTGGTGGCGGCGCAGTCAAATACAATATCGTAACCTTCGGAGGCAGACTGGTTTTTCATGGTACCGATCTGTTGAACGATAAGTTGAAAACAAGACTCCCGGAGCGATTGGATCTTTATGCAACGCTCATTCTCGGGTATCGGGCTTATTCATGGTCATCGAATGATGGAACCCCTTTACCCGCCAATACTGGCACCGTAACATTCGGCCCTGCAATCGGCGCGCGTTATATGGTCATCAAGAATTTTGGTGTATATCTAGAGTTGGGCAGAGGACCATTTGGGGTTCTTGGTACCGGTCTCTCACTTAAGTTCTAGGAGGATTTATTTTTATCGCAATCGGATTTGGTTTAGACTCATAATGATGAGGTCCCATCCTGCAGCCAATGCATTTAACACAGAGGAAATACCCACGGAGCCCAAAGAGATGTTTTGTAGCCACCGGATCGTCCAAAAATAGTTTCTGTGTCCTCCGTGCGCATTCCTCCGTTGTCTCTGTGGTAAAAAATCCAACACCTATCCGGCAGCCAATGCAGAAATGTCACGATATTTTGAAGAGATAAAAGAGGTTAGATAATTTTTCTGTGGCTACCGTGCGCATTCCTCTGCGGTAAGAATTCTTGTGTTCACCTAGAAATTTCGAACTACTTAAGCTTGTTATGAGATTATTTGCCTTGATTATTGCTCTGGGTTTTGTCAATCATTTGAATTGCTATGCGCAAAAAATGCGGACAGACAGTTTGCAAGCCCTTTTGCTCACCGAAAAAGATAGTTCCGGAATAGCCAGTCTCTTGAATGAATTAAGCCTGGCGCATCGTAATTCTGATTATGCTAAATCGCTTGAATTTGCTACTAGGGGTTATGAATTAGCCAAAAGGATTGGGGATAAAGGAGAAGAGGCTAAAGGCCTTCTTTTTTCAGGTGTTGAATTGTATTATATGGGTAACTACACAAAGGCACTCAACGTATTTCTTCAATCCCTCAGAATATATGAAGATAGGAATGATAAGAAAGGAATGGCTTCGGTACTCAATGAAATCGGAACATTTAATAAAAAGCAAGGGGACGCAGAACTGGCATTAAAGAATTTTCAGAAGGCCTATTCCCTGAGTGCAGAGGTCCAGGACTCTGTACTAATGGCCAATGTCATGAACAATCTCGGGGTCGTTTATGAACTTAGAAATGAAGACGACAAAGCCATGGATTATTACTTGCGCTCAGCCCGGATTAAGGAAAAGCTTCATGACTTGTATGGCTTGTGTTATAATTATGACAACATTGGCATTTCCCTCTCCAAGCGCGGCCGTTACAAGGAAGCCAATGAATATTTTGTCAAGGTCATTTCTATTCGAAGAGAACTTGGTGATAAAACCGGGTTGGCCGTATCTATTAATAATCTGGGTGAAATGTACATGGCGACAGGTGATCTTTTGCGTGGCCGACAAAAACTCTTTGAGGCACTCGCCATCAGTTTTGAGATTAACTATGCGGATCTGAGGAGACACATTTACAGCATGATCTCGGAGACATATCAAAAAGAAAATGACTATAAGAAAGCGTATGAATTTTATGTGAAAAGCACGAACCTGAAAGACACCATTTTCAGTGAGGCGCAAAGCAAACAGATTTTGGATCTGCAATCACGATATGAGACAGAAAAGAAGGAGAATGAAATTCGATTGTTAAAGCAGGAAAATGATCTTAAGGATTTTAGACTGAATCAAAACAGATTATACATTATTGGCTTGGGCCTGGCAGTAGCGCTTTTACTTTTTGTGGGCTATCTCTGGCGAAACAGAATGAAACTAAAACAGCAAACCGAGTTGGAAAGCACACGGGCCTCACTTAGTGAAAGCCAGTTGGAGGCTGTGATTACCTCTCAGGAGAGAGAACGAAAGCGCTTTGCCGCAGACTTGCATGATGGGTTGGGGCAGATGATATCAGCGCTTCGTTTAAGTCTTTCAAAAGAAAACCCGGAAAAGAATATTGTTGATCACGCCTTAGGCCTTTTAAATGATATGAATGTTGAAATCCGCAACATTGCCTTTAATTTAATGCCACAAGTATTGATGAAAGCAGGATTGGAGGAGGCGCTTCATGAATTTGCCACAAGGGTTAATCGTTTTGGTGTAATTCAAATAGAAATAAACGCCTTTGACGTAAGTGACGAAATCCCGGCAGATCAGAAAATAGCGCTTTACCGGGTTTGTCAGGAATGGGTGAACAATGCCATGAAATATAGTGGCTGCCGCAACATTTCAATAGAACTGATACAGCACCCTGATGAACTTGTCATAATTATTGAAGATGACGGCCAGGGCTTTGATCAAAATTCGTTGGTGATGGGTCAAGGTAACGGATGGAAAAATATAAGTTCCCGTTTGGGGATGATGAAAGGTAGTATAGAAATCAATTCAAGGCCAGGCCATATCGGTACGACCGTTGTCATTTCATCTCCACGACCCAATAGCATAGTCTTAGTAGGGTAGTATCCGTACCTGCACGGATGGGAAAATACCCACGCGCAGGTATTCTTTATTCATACCTGGCAGGTTTACCTTTAGACCAAAAAGGAGCATGGATTACACTTTCAAAAATTCGGTATCGGACAAGGCGTGCACTATTTTACTAGCAGACTATCACCTTGCCCTTCAATCGGCGGAAAAAGAGGAGGTTATACCTTATGCGAATATTACAGGAATACGATTAACCAAAAGTAATAAACTATCGTATAAAATTTATTTGTATCCCGATAATCAGAAACCGATATTGGTTACCAATCTCTATTGTTTATCCAGCAGAGAAGTTGAGAATCGTTCGCGTCAATATGTTACTTTCGTGCGCGTACTGCACCTGCACCTAATCGAGAAAAGCGCTGCGGTGTTTACAACGGGTTTAAGTCTTAACAGATTAATTGGCTGGGGAGTGGGTGCGAGTATTCTTGCGTTACTGATTTCCTTTACTATACATTATTTTATACCCGATTTACTGAATCCTTTTATCATGCTGGTGATTTTTAGCAGCGCCATGTCCGTTGTTGCGGTTGCCATAAACAGGAATAGGATCCCCAAATATTACCAGCCAACTGATATTCCATTGGAATTTCTTCCTTAACCTTGAGGGGCCATTTTTTGAGACCCTGATGAGATGAACAATGAAAATAGAATTACGATCATCCTTGTCGACGATCACCATATTGTATTGGATGGATTGAAGTCCCTGCTGGAAAGCGATCCTGACTTTGTCATTCTGGGAGCATTCCATTCAGCGCAAGAAGCCCTGGAATTCCTTAAAAAGGAACAGCCGATGATACTCCTTACCGACTATACGTTGCCCGGCATGTCTGGTCTTGAATTTACCCGGCAGGTGAAAATGTCGTACCCCGAAGTAAAAATTGCTGTGCTGAGTATGCATGATGAAACTTCCTTGGTAAGGTCTATGCTGAAGGAGGGCGTTGAGGGTTATCTGCTTAAAAATATTCAACAACTTGAATTGCGCAATGCGCTCAAACAGATCGCAATGGGTATGCCTTATGTCAGCCCGGAGGTTACAAAAATGATGATGAGTGGAATGGCGCTGGGGGAACAAAGACCAGGACTGCTCACCGCACGGGAAAGAGAGATTCTTAAGCTTATTGCACAGGAAAATTCTAACAAACAAATAGCGGAAAAATTATTTATCAGCGAACGTACCGTGGAAACGCACCGTAAGAATATTTTTCGTAAGACCAACACTGGCTCTTTAGTGGGATTGATCAAGTTTGCATTCGAAAATGACCTGATCTGAAAAATGCTGATTATCCGTACTGGTACGGATAGCAATATGCCGTTGTGAGGGTATTGACTAAGCCTGAGGTTAAGATCAATTTTGAACAAATTGTTCTAATCAAATACCCGTTACGAGATATGAAAAAATCAATCATTGGCTTTGCTGCACTTTTCGTTATACTCACCTTCCAGTCGCCAGCACAGAAACTTGCCCTGGAAAAAACCTATAAAATCACCGGTAGTGCCAAACGGGGCTATTTGGATGAGGTAACTTATGAAGCCGTCACCAAGACGACAAAGTTATCCTTTGTTACCCGGGAAACCACCAATCTCACCGGGAGCAAATCAAAAGTAAAGTACGAGGACTATTTTTTTGACAATGATTTCAATTTTGTCAAAATGGATCAGAAGGTAGATGAATACCATAACAAGAAATATAAGGGTGATACGTATGAAGTAGAAGGGGTTTCGGTACAAAACAACCTCATTGGAACCTTCGTACTCAGGAAAAAACTAGTCACTTATACCTGGGACTGGTTTTTTGGTGGTTATAAGAAGAAAGTAAAATTGCTGGAGAAATTAAAACCAAAAGATGATTCGGGCAATCGCTACACTTTGGTTCGTAAGTTTGAAAATGATCAGACCGGTGAAGTAATTGCGATGGTCAAAGCGAAAGGTAAAGGGGCAAACGGAAATGAATATATTTTTCTCAAGGTTGACAAAAATTTGATTTTTGAAATAACCGATAAGGCAACGTTTGATGACCCTCAGGTTATTGCCGGTGCTTATATTATTCCAAACATCCATGACGTGGAAGATAATGATAGCGGTTTAGAAGAAGAAGATGAGGATGATTCATCCGAAGAATCAGATGATCAGGGTGATCTTTCCACCAGTGATGCGGGTTTTATATTTGCAGCATCTTCGGCTGGGAAAAAGAGCAAATCGGATGCGCATGACTACACCTTCTTACGCGTCAATGCTGTGGGCAAAATACTTGAAAAAACTCCTGTTAAAACAATAGCGAGCGTCTGGAATATTAACGAAATGATCACGACAGGGAAGAGCATTTACATACTCGGGCCTGCCAACGATGGTAAATACTATGATCAGACGATAGCTGTTCCAGCCTTTGGTCCTGGCCCTGATCTGGAAAGCATGAAGTGGAAATTGTTTCAACTTTGCAAGATCACCGATGGCAAGACTGATTTTGTAACCACGACTGATCTGGATGAATTCGAGGCTAAATTGAAAACACCACCTTCGCAAAAGAAATCACCTTCTTACCACGGAAAGCGGTTTCACTTCACGGCAGCCGACATTTATAATGATGGATCAGTGTTGATAGCAGGACAAAATTATGAGTGGGCCAAAAGAAGCAAAGTCAGATACAAATCTTACCGCGATGTGGTGATGTTTCATTTTGATAATGTGGGAAAGCTTAAATCGCAGTACGGCGTACGTCGGGAAGAAAATAATAAATATGCAAGGTTATCTCCAGCGGGTCAACGGATCAATGACGGTAAATCAACGATCTACTGGACGGTGATGGAGATGGATGGCATTCGTGCCGAGAGAGAAGGAAAGGTCAAAATAGTAAAAGCACTATTATACCCCAGCGTAGCACGGATCGACCCTGGAACAGGAAACATCAACGACTTCGTGCCGTTTGGTTTGGTGGATGGTAAACCACATTTTTATCTTCATTATGGATTCCCTGTGTTGCCCATGTCAGATGAAAATGCGATCGTTTATCTTGGGGTTGATAAACCTGGAAAGACCTTATGGTTTGGCAAAATTATATTGGAATAAAATAGAAAGGCTCCGAAGGTCGGGCGTACAGTGTAGCAGGTGACGCGGTGCGAAAGCGAATTTGGTTACTACGTCAACGACGCGCAATTCTTTATCCCCAACCAGCAACATTCGGTTGAGTGCATCGTGGGGTGTGCCCAAATGGAATTTTCGTGTAAAGGTTCATTAACCATGAGTACTCTTCATCGTTGGACGCAGTCTCTGGAAAGCGGGAACCGCCATATACTCATCCATGTTCTGTGTCTTATTTAATGCATCCACCTCTTTCAATAACAGGGCTTTTATTTTGGCCTCGTCTTCGGACTTGTTTTGAGCCAGTGAAATGCTGCCGAAAGACAGGATGACGGCGAATAGGGTAAAGTATTTTTTCATTTTTCAGGAAAGATGATGAACATAGCAAACCTTATTTTTGAGACCATAATTTCAAACCGGCAGTTCTAACCTGATTTGATGAGACTCCTATTGCTCCAATCCATTTGGAACCAACGGAAGTCTGTACAATTTCTTACCGGTGGCATTCGCAATCGCATTTCTGACAGCTGGAGCTATTCCCAAAATTGGCGTCTCTCCGGCTCCTGCCGACGGAATATCTTTTCGGTTGAGCATAACTACCTCCAATGCTGGAAGGTCACTGAAACGAGGGACGCGATATTTTGAGAAAAGCGGATTGAGAATCTTGCCCGCCGAGAATTCGATTTTTTCAAAAAGCGCTCCACCTAGCCCCTGGATTACTGATCCCTGAATCTGACTTTTAAGGTGCTCAGGATTGATGATCGCTCCGCATTCAAACGAGACTACCACGCGAAGCACTTTTACTTCCCCAGTAGAGGCATCCACTGATACTTCAGCGCAAGTTGCCACATAACTTCCCTTTTCATCCCCACAAGCAATTCCAAACCCGTGACCGGAGACAGGTTGGGTTGTGGTCCAGCCAAATGCTTTAGCGGCCGCATTCAGAACGTCTTTCATTCTTGGGTGGCTCAGGTTTTTTAACCGAAAAGCCAGCGGGTCCATCTTTACTTGTTCAGCCAGATCGTTCATCATTGATTCACGGGCAAAAACATTCGCCGTAGCGGCAAGGCCACGATAAGAACCTTGACGTAAAGGAGATCGGGAAGGATGAAACTGAATTTTCTTATTGGCGACATCATATACCGTCCAGATGCCGGATCCGCCGGAATTATAATTATGAAACTCCCACGATTCTAATATGCCATCTTTCGTGGCACCGGCTTTTACTTCTATTACTCCTGCCGGGCGAAAGTAAGCCCATGTAAATTCTTCTTCGCGTGTCCATACGACCTTGACCGCCGTTCTTGTTTCTTTGGACAATCGTGCTGCTTCTATTCCCGCCTCGCCAGAATGTTTTCCGCCGTACCCCGAACCCGTGTCAGGCATGATCACCCGAACGTCTTCCTTCGGGATATTGAATACTTCGCTCAGTTCTTCCTGCACCCCGAAAGGACGTTGTGTTCCGGTCCATACCGTAAGTTTGTTATTTTCCCATTTGGCCAACCCTGCTCGCGGCTCCAGCGGTGCATGTGCGATGTATTCGATATTGAAAGTTTTTGCCAACTTGATCTCAGCCCGGGCAAAAGCGGCAATAACATCTCCCGATGGATCCGTCTCCTTGGGATTTCCTTCTATATTCTTTTTTAAATAATCAAATATTTCCCTTTGCGATGGTTGCGGCGTAGGATTCCATTCAACTTTGATCAGTTTTAAGACTTCGGAGGCGGTGTACAGATCAACTGCGGCCACCCCGACGAAGTTCCCATCGTGGACTACTGTTACTCCTTTAATACTTTGGGCAGCAGTCAAATCAACTGACGCCAAGGTTGCTCCAAAAGCAGGTGGGCGGAGAATCTTTCCGTACATCATGCCCGGCAATTTCATATCCGAGACATATTTATGCATCCCGGTAACAAAGGATTCCCCGTTCACTTTTGTAACTGAAGTACCCGCTATTTTCCATTGGTCAACTGGTGTAACGGAAACCTTTTCGTTAACCGACTTAATCAATTCCTTTCCTTTTGTTAGCTGACCAATGTTTGTTGATTGTTGCGTGTTGCGATTTTTCACCTGGCCCTTTTCGATAAATAAAAGGCCGCGATCGGTTTTCCATTCTGCTGCCGCCATATCGATGAGAAGCTCTCGTGCAGTTGCTGCTGCCTTTCTCAATTGCGGCCCCATATATGGGATTGAGCGACTGCCGAAAGTTCCCATGTCATACGGTGTGATGGCGGTGTCACCCATCACCATCGCGATCGTATCCATTGGAACATCCAATTCTTCTGCTACGATCTGGGCGAGGGAGGTGCGGATGTTCTGTCCTACTTCAGCCTTGCCTGTAAAAACGGTAACCGTTCCATTTTCTCCAATATGAATCCATGCTGCAACTTGATTTTCGGATAACGTGACCTCATTTGTCAGCCCTTTACCCAAACTATCGCCGATCGTAAATGCAACAGCGAGACCACTGCCCAAAACGCCGAAGAACTCCCGTCTGCTTATGTTAAAGTGATACAAGGATTCTGGCTGAAGTTGCTCAGCGGATTTGACTCCAAATTGCGGGTCCTTCTTTATGTTATTCCCTTTAAACATCAGCTGCGTCCTGAATGGCTTTTAGAATTCGTGGATAAGTTCCGCAGCGGCAGATGTTGCCTTGCATAAAACTCAGAATCTCTTGCTTGGTCGGTTTTGGATTTCTTTCAAGCAAAGCGACCGCAGACATAATAATGCCGGAAGCGCAGTAGGCGCATTGAAAGACATCAACCTTAAGAAAAGCCTTTTGGACGAAATGAAGTTCTTTATTTTGCGCAAGTCCTTCAATGGTCCTAATGGATTTTCCAACCACATTTTCAACGCGGGTAATACACGATCGCATGGCCGTTCCATTAATCAGTACCGTGCAGGCCCCACATGCACCTTCGCCACAGCCATATTTGCTCCCGGTCAGGTCAATGCGATTTCGAAGAACACTTAACAAGCTTTCGTCCGGACTTGTCTCAACGGTGTGTTTCTGGTTGTTTATTAGAAGTTCGATCATGGCAAAAGCAATGTTGCACCGAAATCGGCAGTTCAATCGAAGCTATTAAATTAATCAGCGATGAGCAAGCAATATGCTTTCACCCACATTAACTGCGCATTCAGCCGGTTAAAATGCGCGTCGGAGAAAAACAGCCCTTATTCCTTAAGGGCATCTCTAAAAACCCTGCCTTTTATGGGCCTCAACCCGACAAGGATTTTTTAGATGCCCTTAAATTAGAGATTCGTAACTAATCTACCGAATAGTCTTGCGTCTGACAAACCACAGGGTTTGTCTTTATTAACTTTCTAACCAAATCGTTTTATGAAAAAAAACCAGTTTTTTATAGCGCTATTTTGGTTCGCTTTGATAGGCTTTGAAAGTTTTTCTCAGCAAACCGGCAAGCGCACTAATAATTATGCAGACGCAACATTTGGTGTTGCCAAATACCAAGGGGTTCTGTCGTTATCGTATGTGCATAATTGGAGATTCGGAGTAAATCAAAAATTAGGCATTGGCATCGGTGGACGCTTTACTTCCTACTTAGCCGCCAACCAATATTACGCTACCGCGCCCGCACAACTAACGTCGGGTAGCACCGGCCCGCTGATCATATTTAAAAACAACATCAGTGCAAACATTGATACTTTTTTGATCAAGTCCCCGCAGGTCAATTCCCTCAACTTAACCATTAACATTGATTATCAAGTGGGCAAAAAAATCACCGTCGGATTCAATATCGATGCCATTGGTTTTTCTTTTGGCGGCAGTCGAAACGGAAACTATATCAACGGATCCATGGGAAAAATGGAAAGCGCCAAGCCCACCAATTTCAATATTTTACTCATCAGTGACAACGACCGGGGCAGTCTCAATTCAGAGTTTTATGGCAGGTATTTTCTAGATGATAAATGGGGAGTGAAAGCAGGCGCACAGTTTCTGTTTACAGAATACACCACCACAACTAAGGTGCAGCAATTTCCGCAAGAGAATGACCGCTTCAGAAATAAGTCGTTACTCTTTTGCCTTGGGGTCAGTTATAAACTATAACATTTTAAAATTTTACTATATGAAACGGATGATGATTCTTTATTGTATGCTTGCCATTGCAAGCTGCACGCCCAAAAATATCACACCAGTTACACCGCCCAAATCCACACCTTCTAGTTTGGCATTTGATTCTACCAAAGCACAATTGCTGAAGCAAGGAATGTTTGTAGGGCTTGACGGCCCAACATCGGGAACTGCCAAAGTCTTTGACCAGTTAGGCGCTACGTACGTGGTGCTCGACCCATTCCAGTCGCACAGTGGGCCCGACTTGAAAGTGTACATCAGCAAAGACATTGCTGTCAAAGATTACATCCGGTTGGGCAATCTACAAGCTACCTCTGGCAGGCAAGTGTATGCCTTGCCTAATGGCACCGTCATAACCGACTATAATTATGTGCACATTTGGTGCCAATCCTACTCAGTGGATTTCGCCCGTGCTGAAGTCAAATAGACCGGATTTTAATTTAGCTTTTCGCTTTTACTTAACTCTCGCTTTTGATGTTGGCCGCAAATGGGCAAGTCTAAAACATCAATCCCACCGGGCAAAAGCAATATGCTTTTAGTTGATTAACAGCGCATTCATCTGGTTAAAATGCACGTTTGAGAAAAGCAGCCCTTATTTCTTAAATTGGAAAAATATTTTTCTAATTAATTATTCATATGATTATGGCCAGGAAGCCGAGCGTTCTGAACGGATCGCGATAAGCTAACTAAAAAAGGGTGAATATGAAAAAATGGATTTTATTGAGTTCAATTCTAGTAGTTCTTTTCTCGTGCAAAAGAGGAGATAAAGCAATTTCGCCGGTTGAAATGAATTATAAACAAGAAATGCGGGATTTTGTGATCGGCATAAGCAAATATGCCAAGACGGCCCAACCCAATTTTGTTATTGTCCCGCAAAATGGAATTGAGTTAATAACGAGTAACGGAAAAGTAGATGGACTTCCGGATACGGCATATCTCAATGCAATTGATGGGAATGGTCAGGAAGATTTGTTTTACGGGTATGTAAATGATGACCAACCTACCCCGGCTACGAACAGTTCCTATTTGCAGGCATTTTTAGATAAATCTAAATCAGCGGGTAAGAGAATATTGGTTACAGATTATTGTTCGACTCTTGCCAATATGGCTGCCTCTTACGATCAAAATAATGCTGCAAATAATGTATCCTTCACTGCCGACCACAGGGTATTGAACAATATACCCATTTATCCCAATCCGATTTATCGGGTGAATGACGGAGCGGTAATAGCTTTGCCCGCGGTAAATAATTTTCTTTACTTAATCAATTTGGAAAATTTCAATTCAAAAATAGATTTTATCAATGCCGTTACTTCAACAAACTACGACCTTTTGATAATGGATCTATTCTTTCAAGACGGAACATCATTTACAGCCACAGAAATTAGCCAGTTGAAAAATAAGGCAAATGGCGGCAAGAGGTTAGTGATTTCATATATGTCCATAGGTGAAGCCGAAAATTACAGATATTATTGGCAATCAGGTTGGAACACAAATAAGCCCTTATGGATAGATTCGGAAAACCCAAATTGGCCCGGTAATTTTAAAGTAAAATACTGGCAGAAAGAATGGCAGAATATTATTTTCGGAAATGACGATTCATACCTGCACAAAATAATCAATGCCCATTATGATGGCGTTTATTTGGATATTATTGACGCTTTTGATTATTACGAACACAAATGATAGGACATAAAATTCAGACGGCCCTGGCTTATAATAGTTGAGTGCAAGGGATCATAACTGTAGAAACAAATTCGTGTATCCGTCTTTGCCCGTAATTTTATTCACTGCTTCTACCGGAGGGTCTATCCAATATTTTCCATTTAAGATTACAAAAGGACTACTTAATTTTTGAAAAATTCAATGGCTTAAGAAAAACGGATTCTACCTTGTCAACAATCTTGCCATCTTTTTCAGAGGCGTCTCTTACCGCAATCCACTCCGGGTCGGTCCGGAAATCTGCCCACGATTTGGTTGAAGCTTCCAAACTCGGATAGGCCAATAAATAAATCAACTTTGGCTGCACTCCTGCATTTTCTTCGCTTGCAAAATACGCGATATTATCCATGTGGTGCTTTACAAAAAGTTTTATTGTGTGATTGGTAAAGCGGGTAACCAGGTTCGGTAATCTGCCAGGAAAGCAGAGGTACATCCGCAATTCAAATATGCGCTCCTGACCTGAAGGCGTTGCGTTGATTATCGGGAGGATGTCAGATGAATTCATGAAAACAGACACGATCGAATCAACCAGCTTTCCGCTTTTGGTCGCAAGTTCTTTCCATTCTGGGTCAGCTGAGAAACTGTCCCAGGATTCTTTGCGTGCACTCTTGGTCGGATAGGCGAGGATATAGTAGAGGGTATTCCGGTCGTTGTTCACCGGAACCCAATAGCCGATATTCTCCATGCGGTGTTTTTCGAAAATTCGCGTTGTGTGATTTTTAAAACGATCCACGAGCAAATCCAGTTTTCCCGGAGCAGCATAATATACCCGCAATTCGAAATATCGGGCGTCCGATTTTTGGGCAAATAAACTGCAACAGGTCAAGTGGCAGAGCAGGCCGGTGATGAATGATTTTATAGCAGATTTAGTCAAAGTATTAATTTAGTTTATTAAGGAAATTCATTTTACCCCCGGTTGCTTGATAACATATCCGGTTTTCGCTTTCTCTTCCGCCACCATCTTCTTTACATCTTCCAATAGTTGTTTTGAATTGTAAATAATCCCGTCTTTGATCGTGTACTTCACTCCGCCTACACGCACCACTTTGTTGTCGTCAGTCAGTTTGATGGCGCCAGTGCCATACAATACCTGCAGGTTTTGCAATGGATTTTCTTCCACAATCGCAAAATCCGCAAGCTTGCCTACTTCCACAGAGCCAAGTTCTTTATCCATACCCAATGCCTGGGCACCGTAAAGTGTAGCCGAACGAATTACTTCCAATGGATGGAAACCTGCTTCACGTAACAATTCCAGTTCGCGTATATAAGCAAAACCATAAAGTTGAAAAATAAACCCCGAATCAGAACCGGTTGTAACCCGCCCACCTCGGTTCTTGTACTCGTTGACAAACGTCATCCATAAACGATAATTTTCTTTCCACATCACCTCTTCTTCAGTACCCCACGCATGCCAATAGGATCCGTGCGAAACTTTGCTGGGCTGGTAAAACTCCCATAAAGAGGGGAGGGTATAGTCTTCATGCCACTCCGCCCTTCGTGCGCGATGAAGATCGCGGCTCGCTTCGTAGATATTGAATGTGGGGTCGATCGTGAAGTCGAGCTTGAGCAACGTATCCATCACGGCGTTCCATTTTTCGGAATAGGGAGGAGCCGTTTGTTTCCAAAGTTGCCCGGCATCGCTAAACCGATGCTGCTCATTTTGATAATTGTAATCCAGCCGATAGTTCTGGATCGTTTGGCTGGTGAACATTGCTTCGGGCAATCCATACCAATGTTCCATGGAAGTCAATCCTGCTTTTGCGGAATTCATTACGTTCCATCGGGCAACAAACGGTTGGGTGTGATGGCACGCGGAGCGAAGCCCGAGTCTTTTATTTTCGCGCAAAGCAGCATCCATGACCTGAGCCGAAGCGCCGAAAAACTTGATGCCATCGGCACCTTTTCTAAAATTGTCGTTGACCCAGGCGCGTGCCTGGTCGGCCGTGGTTATCGGTACCTTACTGCCCTCGCCGAAAGCGGTGTAAGCTTTGATGCGCGGCGCGGTGATAAGGTTTTTTGAGCTTTTGTCACGCTCGTCCAATACCCAATCCAATCCAACACCCGAGGGTTCGCGAATCGTAGTGATGCCGTGGGCCATCCATAATTTGAAAACGTATTCCGCCATCGGTGCCTGACTTCCCCCAATGTGTCCATGCATGTCAATGAATCCAGGCATCAGGTACATTCCATTACAATCCAGTTCTTTTCCTCCCTGCTCAAGCTTGGGCCTGCGGGCTGGATTGATCGCAACACCGGGGTGGCCAACGCCTTCAATCTGAACAATCCGATTTTGTTTTATGACAATGTCAACCGGGCCCGTCGGAGGGGCACCCGTTCCGTCAATCAGCGTTATTCCGCGAATAATCAATTGCGTGAAGGGACCTTCGCCTTCTTTCACTTCCGGAGCCTTTTTTACATATTCCTGGCAGTAGGCCGACCAGCATATCAACGATATCAAGCACAGGATTGCTTTCTTCATGTTTTTGGATTCGCAAGAAAGCTAAGGATTTTGAATCGAATCCAAAACGACTTTTATAACGAACGGAAGGAAACTTATGCAATAATTATACTGCCATGCTAACGCTTTGTTATATTTTTGCACTTGCCGCTCAGATTCCCGGTCGCTTGGTAAAATCAACCCATTTGGTCCCGGAAACAAAAGAGTTTCAAAAGTGATGTGACAAAGTACTCGCCAACTTATCTAAAGTAATCAAGTTCCTCTCAAAATGAAATGGATACTTCTTTCACTTGGTATTTTTTTTGAAATCGTCGCGCTGGTCTTTATGAAAAAATCAGATGGTTTCACAAAATTGTTTCCGATACTCTATGTGTTATTGTTTTATGCGCTGGCGTTAGGCTGCCTTATTCTTGTGTTACGACAAATGGATACGAGTGTCGCTTATGCAATTTGGGCAAGCGCAGGTATTCTTGCGATGGCATTAGTGGGTATTGTTTGGTTAAACGAACCGGTTACAGTGATAAAGATAGTTTCTATGTTGCTTATTGTGCTGGGTGTTTTGGGATTGGAACTTTTTGAATGATTTAAAACACGATGATGAATATATTTTTGACAGGTGCCACTGGATTTTTGGGTGGGGAGTTATTGGTTGAATTAGCCAAAAGAACGGATGTCGACAGGATTTACTGCCTGGTCCGGGCACAAAGCAACGAGGCAGCGCTAATCAGAATAACTAAAGTATTTAACCTGCACAACGATTTTTTTGATGCAAAAAAAATTATACCTGTCGTTGGAGAATTGACCGATGCTAATCTGGCAACGCAATTAATAGGCAATCACCAACTCAGAGACATTGGGACAATCATTCACGCCGGAGCCAATACCTCTTTTTCCAAAATATATGACGACAATGTTGAGAGAGTCAATATTGGGGGAACGCATCAACTATTGAAATGGGCCCAGACATTAGGGCAACTAAAGACTTTTACCTATGTAGGAACCGCGAGCATTTGTGGAACAAACGTCAAGGATAGTTTGGTTACGGAAGACATGTCACCCGATTTGACGGCAAAGCATCTTGTGAAATATTCCTATACGAAAATGATCGGGGAACTTATGTTAAAGGATTATTTGCCTGAAGATAAAATTCTGATCGTTCGGCCTTCTATTATTATGGGAGATAGCCGATCCTGGATTCCACGATCGTGCGTTATTTTATGGGCGTTGGCCACACTGAATCACTTGCGCATGTTTCCAATCAATCCCGACAGCCATGTGGATATCATCCCCATTGACTATGCGGCGCATAGCATTATTGAATTGCTTTTTAACGACCATCGGAAATACAACGTTTACCATATTTCCTCCGGCAGAAATGCGGCAACAACCCCAGGAAAAGTACTGTACGCGATTAAGGATTCATTTCCAGGTAGACCTGACTTCAAATTTGTTTCAAAAAACCTGTGGCCCACCATGAAAAAATGGACAAAAAATGGCATGGTGGTAGATCATCATAATCCGCTTTATGAACATAGAAATTACCTGGAATACTGGATTGATCACTTTGGAGACAATACAAAATTGAGAATATTGTTTCATGCGTTGGAACCTTACTTGAACTTCATCGAACTGGGTCAGATATTTGACAATTCCAGACTTCTGGAGGACACAAAGCTTGGACCCTCCGTGCCGGCTCACGTGTATATTACCAACTCCATTAAACATGTAGATTCCATCAATATATTTGAAGGGGCAATTGATTATTGAGACTGTTGGGATTATCCCTGGGTTCTACCGTGTCACAAACTTCCCCACTTCATTCACGGCCTTATCCATATCGAGCCAATAATTGCGACTGAACTGGCTTAGGTACTTCCAGTTTTTTTGTTCGAGTAATTCAGGTAAAAAGGCGTGACGCTCTTTTGCCGAAAGGCTTTTGAAATAATTTTCGTCATCGGTTAAAATAATCCCTGCATAGTGCTCACCGTTGGTCACAACAAGATCGACAAATGGAAAGTGGTTTTCAAGAATATCAGCAGAAGGAAATTTTCCTTTGACCCCGGCCTTGATTTTTCTTTTTAAATACCATATTGAAGCATTTATTTCTGGAACGATAAACGGAACAAATAAATTTTGAGAGACCGCCCTGGCGTAATGCAGATAGTCCTTTAGAAGGCGGGGGCCACGGTTCACAGAATCTTCAACGTGAAGGGCCTCAGGCCAAATGCTGGTAACCACAATTATTTTTTCGCGCGCCCGCGTTATCGCCACATTGAGTCGGTTTTCTCCCCCCTGTTGGTTCAGACTTCCAAACTGAACTGTTAGTTTCCCTTTCTTATCGGGGGCATAGGCGATGGAAAAAATTATGATGTCTTTTTCGTCGCCCTGAACATTTTCGATATTCTTTACAAAAAAGGTGTCGGGGAGGACCAGCCCCTGCGTCATCGCTTTCTCTTCGAGTAGGTCCAGGATCAGATTTTGCTGCGGGGAATTAAAGGTCACGACCCCCACCGTTTGCTTTGGACAGTCGCGAATTAATCCTGCTACCAGGTCTGCTATTGTTTCCGCTTCAATCTGATTGGTATGGTCTGTCCAGATGCCATCCAGCTTAATGTATTCAATTGGTGGCGCTGTCTTGTTTACGGCTTCGCGGCTGGGTAATAGTTGCAACCGCCCCTGATAAAAATGTTGGTTTGAAAAATCAATAAGGGGAAGCGACTGACTCCTATAGTGACTGCGCAAATCGACAGAGGTCAGATAGCGTGCACAGAGTTCAAGCAACGAGTCCACTTCCAGGTCGGGGTGGTCTGTATCGTCTTCCTGCCAGCGAACCTGGTATAAGTCGTTAGGACGAAGTTGCTGATCGTCTCCGGCCACGGCCACCTGCTTTGCCCGATACATCGCCGGGATACCGCGCTCGGCAAAGCATTGGGAGGCTTCGTCAAAAATAACGAGATCAAACATTTCCTTCATGGGAAAAATGGCCGAGACCGATTCGGGCGACACCAGCCAGCAAGGCACAACCCGAAAAAGCTCTTCCTCAAATTCGCATACCAGTTTTCGAAGCGGCCAGACTCTTTTTTTCTTGGTTACCTGGTGGTACAGGTCGCGGTAGGTGACCAGGTTATTCAACCGGTTAAATTCCAGGTTGTCTGTTACCCGTTCGCGCGCACGCAATAGCAGTATTTCGTTGCTGATTTTTTGCTTCTCTAAAATTTTTTCGCGGAGCTCTCCCTCCAGCAAAGTAAGTTTTCCGGACGACACCATATTCAGCGATGGAAATTTTGTTTCCATGTGTTCTATCCAGGCGAGACATAAACTGTTGAGTAATAGT
>JAYVXP010000280.1:0-3178 GCA_043785125.1 Bacteroidia bacterium | reverse complement strand
GTAGGTATGTTGAAGCGATTGGGTGATCACATTCACTTCCTTCACCTCCGCAATACCAGACGCGACCAGGAGGGTAATTTTTTTGAGGCTGATCATTTAGATGGTGACACTGATATGGCTAGCGTCGTAAAAGAAATTGTTACGCTGATGAAGCGCACCGGCGTGTCCATTCCGATGCGTCCCGACCACGGTCATCAAATGCTGGATGATCTAAGAAAAAAAACTTACCCGGGATATTCTGCGATTGGAAGGCTGAGGGGATTGGCAGAGTTGAGGGGGTTAGAAATGGGGATTGCGCGGTTTTTGAAATAGGACTAACCATACTGGTCGCGACCTATAAGGAGGATGCTTGCTGAGCTATCTATGAAAAGTCCTGCCGGATGCGCCTCGCATTCCGGCACCCCCCATGAAAATCAAGGTACCAAAGAACTATAAAATACTCAACTGGATTAAGGGGAGTTCAAGATAGAAACGTGCGTGCGATCGCTGCGGGTAACCGGAATGCGAGACGCATCCGGTTAGACATTTTCATAGTGAGGATATCAAAATCGGCAAGGATTACAAATCCGGTCTCCGAAGAAGATGATTCTCGAACTGGTCAAGGATCGCAGATATCAAAATTAATTCTATCCACATGCTGCAGATACAAGAACCAGTAAAATTGAAAGTATGGAATGGCCTCTCATGGGAGTAATCCCAATTTAACTCTTACGGGCAACCTTCAACTGAATAAGCGCAATTAATTCTTTTGATGATTTCTCTTCTGCCGTGTTTTACGGGATTTTTTTACTTAATGGCTTAAACCAGCATCCCTTCCTTGTACCGCTGTCGCAAAACTTTTTTGTCGATCTTACCAACACTGGTCTTAGGAATCTCATTTACGAAAACATACTTTTCCGGCAGCCATATCTTGGCAAATTTTTTGGCGAGGTGATCCATTAACTCAACTTTCTTTACCGGCTGATCTGCGGAAGAAAGAACAACAATTGCCAGGGGACGTTCACTCCATTTTTCGTCCGGTATGGCAATCACGGCTGCCTCTTTGACTTTAGGATGCGCTACCAATGCATTCTCCAGTTCAACACTGGAAATCCATTCGCCACCGCTCTTGATCAAATCTTTTGTCCGGTCGGTTATTTTCATGTAGCCGTCTCTGGAAACAGACGCAACGTCACCTGTCCTGAACCAACCATCGTCCGTAAAACTATCGGACACCGTTGCTGCATCTTGCTTGAAGTAACGTTTCACGACCCACGGACCACGCACTTGCAATTCCCCTACGGAATTACCATCCCACGGCAACTCCACGCCGGTGTCGTCCATGATTCTCATCTCCACACCTGCTATTGGGTAGCCCTGTGTTGCTTTGATATCCCATTGTTCCAGGTCCGACAACTCCGCATGGATGTCCTGAAGCCTAGAAACAGTTCCGAGTGGAGACATTTCAGTCATGCCCCACGCGTGAACTACATTCACTTTCAATTCCTTTTCGAAAGCCTCGATTAAAGACCGCGGCATTGCCGAGCCTCCAACGATTAAGGTTTTAAGTTTTGATAAATCCCGTGGCGTTGCTTTTAACTCATGATACAACCCCGTCCAAAGGGTGGGCACGCCGGCGGCAACGGTCACCTGCATTTTTTCAATGGTATCTGCCAATGGGCCCGCGGCTAAATGCATCGCAGGCATTACCAACTCCGCTCCTACCATCGCGCAGGCATACGGTAAGCCCCACGCCTGCGCGTGAAATTGCGGAACGACGGGCATGACAATATCCGATGAAATAAATCCAAAGCAATTGGACAAGTTTATACCATACGTATGCAAATACATGGAGCGATGGCTGTACAATACACCCTTCGGATTTCCGGTGGTGCCACTGGTGTAGCAAAGTCCCATCGCCATCGATTCATCGGTACACCTCCAGCCAAAATCTTCACTGGCTGCCGATAACAAATCCTCGTAGTAGAGAACGTTCGGAAGTTTGGTCGTCGTTCCGGATGGAGTATTCATCAAAATAAAATTCTTCACGCCCTTTATTTTATCCGATATTGACTCTATCAATGGCAACAGCGAGGCATCCACAAAAATCAATTTATCATCCGCATGGTTAATGATGTACGCGAGTTGTTCGGCTGAAAGGCGGATGTTGATTGTGTGGCATACGGCTCCGCAGCCAGGAATTCCAAAATACAACTCAAGGTGTTGGTAGTTATTCCATGAAAAGGTCCCTACCCGGTCACCCGGCTTTACACCAAGCCGCTGAAGTACATTGCCAAGACGCTTCGCCCGCTTGTAAAGTTCGGCATAGGTGTATTGGTGAAAAGAGCCGTCTGCCAATTTGGTTGAAATCCTTTTATGCGGATACAACCTGTTTGCATGTTCCAGAATGCGGTCGATCGTGAGAGGATAGTCCATCATCAGACCTGGAAGTGAAACCTCTTGCATAAGGTGGGGGTTTGGGATATGAATTTTACGAAAAAAAATTCATAAAGCAATTGCAGAATTGGATAAAGTCCCTGTGGAGTAGACATTGAATTGCAACGGTCTTAAGGCCGTGGCAATTTTAACAGCTTTAGCTCAATTGAAGCAGGGTGACTAATTCTTAACTATTTTCCTTCGATAGGTTGAAGAAGTTGTTCTTATCTCTACCACATAGAGCCCGGAAGCAATATTGGTCACATCCCACGAGTTGCTGTCAAGTCGGGCCGGGCTTATCCTGGCTCCCAACAGCGATCGCAGCGAAAGCTCTTCAATCGGATCATTTCCAACTTCTGCGAATAATGTTCTCTGCACGGGGTTCGGATAAAGTTTTAGGACAGGATCGGTTTCTTCACCTACGCCAGTTATAATAGGGTTCATGATCTGCACATCCGTAAATAATTTATAGCGTCCGGGTAAAAAGTCAATAGAAAATGGGGTCGTGTTAACATTCACTACCGCTCCATACGAATAATAGTCGTACCAGGTTCCAGTATGCGGAAAACTAACAGGGGCAGACTGATTGACAATATCAAAATTAGCAACTGCTACCACATTCATCTGTGCTGCACTGGCAGGTGACTCTGTATATGGTTTATTCTTAAGTTGGACCTGCTTCAGGAGCGAGAGGCCGCCAAGAATCGTCGCGGTGCCGGAAGTAAAAACGGAATAGGTATTTCGAAGCCTGATTAAATCGGAC
>JAYVXP010000279.1:0-3211 GCA_043785125.1 Bacteroidia bacterium | reverse complement strand
CAGGACATCAGCACACATGGCCTCACCTTTACAATCAAGACAGGTCTTGAAATGTTTTTATTTACGTCTATTGTAATTGAAAAAAACTTTCAGATCAGTGCTTCACCTGGCGATCATTACAATATTTTATATGCTAAGAATTTCAATCCCACGAACTGGGTTTATCAAACCTATGCTCGTGGTGTAAAGAAGGAAATTATTCCCGCATTGCTGATTGAATTAAGCAAATTGTATTTCCGGCAACTTAATCCCGAAAAGGAATACTTCAATGAAGTAAAGGATGAAGTAAGTGTAAATGGATTCGTAAGCAGCTACCAATGCAGCAATTGTCTTACGATTTACAGCGAAAAGTATGGCGATCCAGCGTCAGACATACCAGTTGGAGTGCCATTTGAGAATTTACCAGATGCATACAAGTGTCATGTGTGTGATAGTCCCAAGAAATACTTTTTTCCGTCACAGATTTCTGAGACTAACTAAAATAATCAACCTTTCAATGGAATCTAATTTGGAAATGATAAATCCCTGAGAAGGTGCCACTTTAGTTGAATGATATTTACTAAAGGGATGCCCTAAAGAAATTAAGGACCTTTTTTTCGTGAACCTGTGATCCCCTAATTAAAGATTGAAACTCACGGAAGTATAATAAAATCCGCCGACCGAAGGTCCCCCTAAAAAGGAATGATAATATTGGTTAAGGATATTTGTTCCCCCGATTTTCAATCTCATCTTATTTAGTGCACAGCTTATTTGTGCATCCACGGTGTGGTATGCTTGGACGTCACCATTGACTAAAAAAGATTGCCAATAATAAGTGCTTTGCCACCTATAGGTAACCATGAACCCAATCCAACTGGATACTTTATCATTTCCAATGGAAATGTTAGTGATCCATTGCGGCGTATTAAATCCGTCCTCCAAACCATCATTGCTTGATTTCCTATCAAATTTCGAAAGGGTAATATTGCCAATCACCCGAAAATCTCTAATGAAGCGATATTTAACGCTCATACTTGATCCATAGTTGTAGGCGATCGTTTTTGAATTCGTCCACATGCGGTAGCGGCCTTGCTTTGTTTATCAGCCAGATTAAAAGGTATGGAGTCTGGTTTGGAGGTATTAGGGACGTTCATCTCCACCTGGGCGATAAATTGGGTGTATTTGTTGTAGTAAAAGTCGACATCAAATTGAATGTCATCGTTGAGAAAGAGACTTCGGTAGCCAAATTCAAGTGACTGGATCTGTTCAGGCTCAATATACGTGTAATCATTTTTGACAAGGAGTCCCTGGTTTTTCACAATCGCCTGATTTTTCATTAACCCATTCTTATTCACATCATTGTTGATAACCCCCTGAAAAGTATCAATTGAAGTACGGAGGTAGGCATTTTCAAAAATACCATTGGACATCACCGGAAGACCACCCACGCGTTTCACTCCTCCACTATTGACGTTGGAGAAAGCTTCAAATACGCTCGGAAAACGATAACCATTTTGGTAGGAGAATCTGAAGTTATGAACATCGTTAAGCGAATAGACCATGGTTAATCGCGGGTTCCACTTCAAGGAAAAATATTCGTTCTTGTCTGCGCGAAGTGTTCCTCCGATTTTTATTTTGTTGGAAAGCATGTTTTTAGAAACCTGGACGAACGCTCCCGATTTGCTATACAAAAGATTTTCGCCGGGCTCTGTCGGGTTGATGAAGTAGTTGCCATCCGGGATAATTACGTAGGAGCGGTGATCAAATCCCATCAAAAGTTCCGTTCCCGTTTTATTCCGGATCGACCGGAGTAAACTTTCTGTGAGATTAATTTGACCTTCTGAATGAAACATCCTGGACTTAACTCGTAAGGCTGCGCCGTAGTCCCAATTGTTAATATCACTTAGTTGATTGATCAGGCTTTGAAAACCTTGTGATCCAGGTTGTGGCCTTCCCGCATCAGTCGACAGTCGCGCCAGGTGATGGGCCTCTGCCACACTCGCCCCCGTTGTAATTGCACTTTTATAACTATTTGAGTAATCAGAGAACCATTGGTCATCTGGTTTGAAACTTTTATCAATGTTTTCAGCCATCGACCGGGCGTTGTATGAGTTTCCTGTGTCCTCCATATTCAAATAAGTTCGGAACTGAATTGACTTGCTCTGAAATGTTATACCGTGTTGTTGAAGGTGATAGTTATCGAGCCTGAAGCGATTTGATCGCTGGTAAACATTATCCAGGTTTGCAAAACGATAGGCGTAAGAGAGACGAACTCCAGGACGGATAGCATAGTGCAGAGAAGCGTCTGCTTTTAGGTTTTTAATGTTGTAGTCCACCACCTCACGTTCGTAATATCCCGTTCTTGTTACTACGTAATTTTTACCATTGAGGAAAAGTGTTCGGCGGTTAGAGGATTCGTTTCCATATGAGTTTACCGGATCAAGAGCTGGATTATCAACACCTGTTAGTCCTGTGCTTACATTTGAATTGGGGTTAAGATCAGTTTGGTCGTTGGCGATCCAATCGGTTCCTCTGAGATAAGTTCCGTTAATCTTGAAAGCAAACTTTTTATTAATTATCTGACCCCAACGGAAACTAGTTTCGGAAAATGGTTTTGCTCCGTCCTTGGTTCCTACTTGATTAATTCCTGTTTTCTGCTGAACACTAAAACCGGTATTTTTAAAAGGATCCTTCGTTATAAAATTCGCAAGGCCGTTAATAGCATTCATGCCATACAATGCAGAAGCCACGCCTGGGACAATCTCAACACTTTCGATGTCCAGGTCATTAGGTCCAAGAGCATTGGCAATGGGCGCTCCGATATGCGGGGCTTGATTATCCATCCCATCCACTAATTGAACAAAGCGAACGTTGGTCGTGTTTGCGAAACCTCTGGTATTGATCACCTTAAAGCCAAGACTCGGGGTAATCATCTGAACGCCTTTTGTATTTTCCAGGGCATCAAAAAAGGAAGGGGCGGCAGACTGCTGAATGGCAGATAACGTTACTTTTTCTATGCTAACCGGTGATTTATTAATATCCTCTCTGAGTCGCGAAGCAGTTATAACTAAATCTTGAAGTTGAAAGGTCTTGGTGCTGTCTGGCTCAACTTGTGCAACAAGGGGGAAAGCTGTTGAAAGAGTCAAATCAAAAATTAAACAGCTTACAAATCTCACGAAAATAACACGGGATATGTACAATTTAATTATATGGAAATATACGAAAAGGATCG
>JAYVXP010000278.1:0-3213 GCA_043785125.1 Bacteroidia bacterium | reverse complement strand
CGGTATTTTCTTTAGATTGGGATCTTGCTTTATTTCCTTCAATGCTTCTCCCCCATTTTTCTTGGGCATGTTTAAATCCAGGAGGATAAAAAGTGTCGAAGCAGCAACCGCCGTTTTTGACAAAAGTTCCATCAAATCATTTCCATCCATTGCAAAATCTATGTGCACCTCAGCTCTAAGCTCTTGAAAGGCAGATTGCATCATCAGCCTGTCGTCCTCATCATCGTCCGCAATAATTATTCGATTTTTTGTCACAATTTAATAAAGTTAGTAAAAAAAAACGGACAATTGATTTTGGATGACCTAATTTGACGAAATGTAGAAAAAGTTCTACGTTATTTCTATTGGTATCCTAAATTGCAATGCATTTTAAAAATAGAAGCACTAATCAAAATTGTATTGTGATGATTTTCAGCATGTTAGACTGTAGGGCTCTTATTCCGCTTCTGATTTTGTTTTGTGGTCCTTTTCTTGAATTGAACGTATTCTGTCTAAATTGACGCTACTGCCGAGTGAAGTGGGTTTTAATGGTTTTTTTTTTTAAGAAATTCTATGCAAAAAATACTGGTTATTGATGATGATCATGATATGCGCCTTGTTTTGGCAAAATACCTGCTGAAATTTAATTATCAGGTAGTTGAAGCTAGCAGTGGAAAAAGCGCCCTGGACGTCCTTGAAAAAGGAGAACCCAGTTTAATCCTCTGTGATTTTAGGCTCGGGGATATGAATGGTATTGCATTATTAATGAAAATCAAGGAAAAGTACGCCCATATTCCCGTGATCTTTATAACGGGGTATGGCGACATAAAAATCGCTGTGGAAGTAATGCGCCTGGGGGCGTATGATTATGTTACCAAACCGTTATTTCCGGATGAAATTTTGCTAACCATACGGAAAGCGCTAATAAAAAAAGAAGGTCAAGAAATTTCAATGCCCGCACTCCCCGTTGAAAAAGATCAAAACGCACTCCAGGTTTCTGGTCAATATATTTTTGGGGATAGCCCTGTTTTCAACGCTCTGTTGGAGCAGATCAATCGGGTGGCGCCTACCAACTACAGTGTCATTATTTATGGGGAAACCGGAAGTGGGAAAGAAGGTATTGCCCAGGAAATACACAAACGCAGCAAGCGAAAAAACAAAACATTCGTGGCCATTGATTGTGGTGCTTTATCAAAGGAATTGGCCAGTAGTGAATTATTTGGGCATGAGAAAGGGGCATTTACGGGAGCGTTGTTTCAAAAAACCGGGAGTTTTGAAGTCGCCAACGGGGGAACCATTTTTCTAGATGAAATTACCAATTTGCCATACGATGTTCAAGTTTCCCTTTTACGGGTTGTTCAGGAAAGAAAAATGCGCAAGGTCGGTGGCATTCGGGATATCGATCTCGATGTGAGAATCATTATTGCAAGTAATGAAAAGCTATGGGATAGCGAGCGTAAAAACACGTCAAAATTCAGAGAAGATTTATACCACCGTTTTAATGAATTCACGATTCTGGTACCTCCTCTTCGCGAAAGAAAAGATGACATTAAAACATTTGCGGATCATTTTCTGAAAATCACCAATGCGGAGTTGGAGAAAAAAATCAAAGGATTTACGCCTGAAGTGGAAGCTATTTTTCAAAATTACATTTGGTATGGAAACTTGCGCGAGTTGAAGAATGTAATCAAGCGCGCTGCCCTGCTGACCGACGGAGACTTTATCGAAGTCCGCACACTTCCATTCGAAATCTCTAATTTTTCGAAACTGCAGTTCGATTATGATGCTTCGTCAGACGCACGTGAATCGACTGGGCCTTCTTCACCTATTGTTGAACCTGAGAAAGTCCAGGATACGCTAAAAGGAGCCGGGATTGATGCGGAATACGAAATGATTCTGAGTGTTCTCAAGAAGGTAAAATTCAATAAAACCAAGGCGGCTAAGATTTTAGACATTGATCGGAAAACACTTTATAATAAGCTGGACCAGTATCAACTACTGAACAAAAAGTAGTCATGCCACAAGTAAATGAATCGCCTCTTCATCAGCTCAAGGGACTATTTGAATCGCGGGAATTTGTCTGGGACAAAGAAGCATGGCTGAAGTTTGGAAACTGGAAATGGGATCCTAAGACAGATGTCTTTCGTTGGAGCCGGGGAATGTATGTATTCATGGATTTAGATCCCGATGAAGCGAGGACTGAAATTACGGATAAATGGCAGGCCACTGCCGTCGAAGATTTGTACAAGATTCATTTAACACCGGGTCAGATATTTGCCTCTGGCATTCCTGAAGAGGGCTCCGTTTTTTCAATCATCCTACCTAAAAAACACGCCTAAAATGAATGAATCGGTGACCTCTCCCTTGCCGGTGCGTATTCTTATTATTGATGATGATGAAGATGACTTTTGGCTCATCAGCGATTTTATCCAGGATATTTCCAAACAGAAATTTCAGGTAGACTGGTGTTCCAATTACAAATTAGGATCAGCCGCCTTGCGCAATGCAACCCATGATATTTATTTTTTAGACTACCACCTGGGCGCAAAAACCGGTATTGATTTGCTAAGAGAGGCATTAGAAAACGAATGCCGCGAGCCAATCATTCTGCTTACCGGACAGGGAAACCAGAAAATCGATTTGGAAGCCATGCGATCGGGTGCTTTCGATTATCTCGTTAAATCGCAATTGACGAGCGAACAACTCGATCGCTGCATTCGCTATTCGTTGGAGCGGGCCGCAACCCTCAGGGATTCCAGAGCAAGTGAACGCAAATTCCGAACGATTTTTGAAAGGAGTAAGGATGTTATATTCATTGCCAGTGCCCAGTTGGACTTCAAAAATGTCAATGGTGCGGCAAAAGACCTTTTTGGGTACAACATTGAGGAATTGCTTTGTCTCAATCTTTCCAGATTATTTTTTGACCAATCAGAAAAAGAAGGAATTCTAAAAAAACTAAACGAAAGGGAAGAAGTAGTTGATCACAAAATTGAATTGTTGACCAAGGATAAAATCAGAAAAACCTGCATCCTTTCTGCGTCGCTGGAAACCGACCCGGTCGGGAATCGCTATGTTCAGGGGATTATTCACGATATCTCCGTTCTAAAAAGGGCGGAGGAGATCAAAATACAATCCGAAAAACTGGAAGCCAAGGGGATGACCATCCGCACACTGGCCCATGAGATCAGAAACCCACTTCACAACATCATCCTCTCATTGGGTTTTTTGAAAAGT
>JAYVXP010000277.1:0-3216 GCA_043785125.1 Bacteroidia bacterium | reverse complement strand
TGTTCACACGGTACAACAAGTCCTGGCGAAAGCGATTTTCTTTCACCATATCATAGAGTGGTAGATTGGTTGCGCAGATCAGCCGAATGTCAATGGCTATATCCTTGTTCGCACCAACCCGGCTTACTTTGCGGTTCTGTAGTACGGTGAGCAGCTTTGCCTGTAAAGGCGTGGATAAGTTTCCAATCTCATCCAGGAATAAGGTTCCGTTGTTGGCAATTTCAAATCGCCCGGGCCGGTCTTCCTTGGCGTCGGTGAATGATCCTTTTTTGTGTCCAAAGAGTTCGCTTTCAAAAAGTGTTTCAGTGATGGAGCCAAGGTCTACCGATACAAAGGTCTCCTTGCATCTTGCTGAGTGGCGATGAATCGCCTGTGCTATCAATTCTTTCCCGGTACCATTCTCGCCAAGGATGAGCACGTTAGCGTCGGTATGCGCCACGCGGTCAATGGTTTGGAATATACGCTGCATCGCGGTGCTCTGGCCGATAATTTCCTGATAGCGGTCATTGATGGCCTGGTTGATTTCCTGGTTTTTGATTTTTAATGTATTCACCTCATCACGCGTTTCGCGCAGGCGCATGGAGGAATAAAGCGTGGCAAGCAATTTTTCATTTTCCCACGGCTTCAAAACAAAATCCGTTGCGCCGGCTTTGATAGCCTTGACGGCCATCTGGATGTCGCCATACGCGGTGATGAGCACTACCACAGCGGAGGGATCGATCTGGAGGATTTTCTCCAGCCAGTAATATCCCTCGCTGCCGCTGCTCAAATCTTTTGTGAAGTTCATGTCGAGCAGGATGACATCGTAGTCATCGTTATTCATCAACGCCGGGATGGCTTCAGGATTTTTTTCGATATCGACCTGGACGAAGTGACGCTTCAGGTGCATCTTGGCTGCTTTCAGAAGGTCTTCGTTGTCATCAACGATCAGGATTTTTCCTTGCTTTTGATCAGTCATTTATAGTTGTTTTATCGAACGTTTTAGTCCAATTGGGCAAAGTTGATACCGCACTCATGAAACCCTCACAGGGCATTAGTTTTCAATTATTTGGTTTTCAAGTTACCAAAATCACGTCCGTAATCGGACACATACGTTCAGCTTTGAACGAGATATTTAGAGAAAAGATGGCTTTTAATTGTTTTTGGCCGTTGGCACGGTAGTTGGCAATGGGGAGTTGTCATTTCAGATCAAAAAAACTGGGATGATGGATAACATTACATAGCGAATGGATAAGAAACTTGTAAAAAAGACGTGGACGCTAAAGCGCATTGCAACCTTCGGAGGCATTGGATTATTTGTCATTTTCGTTTCCTACCAATTTATTTTTGCTGACCGGCGCTCGAAGCTGAAAATTGAAATGGATAAGATTACCATTTCGGAAGTTAAGCGAGGTGAATTCAAAGAGTATATACCTCAGACGGGTATTGTAGAACCCAGTCGTCAGGTTTTCCTGGACGCTATTGAAGGAGGAAATATAAAGCGCATTACTCGCGAAAGCGGAGCGATGTTAAAGAAGGGTGATGTTATATTGGAGTTGACCAATCTTAACCGGGAGCTTGCGGTTTTGCAACAGGAAGCTCAGTTGGTGGAAAGTATAAACCGTTCCAGGGATACCCGCCTGGCTATTACCCGAAATGAACTCGATCAACGCTCCGCATTGGCACAAATCGATAATCAATTAGCTATTTTCGAGCCTCAGTACCGGCGCCAAAAGCAACTGTTGGAAAAGAAACTTATTGCAAGGCAAGATTTTGAGCGGACAGAAGCGGATTACAAATACAACCTTTCTCGCAGGAAATTCACATACGATGTTTATAGGAAAGATTCTATTAACCGTCTTCAACAGCTCCATGACGTGGATGTTTCCGAAAGACGGATGGCCATTAACCTGGAGGGAATCGGCAAGATTCTGGATAACCTTATACTTCGTGCACCCATCGATGGACAACTTTCAACGCCACACTGGGAAGTTGGCCAGGCCGTTGCCACTGGTCAGCGCTTAGGTCAGGTGGACATCGTGGGTAGTTATAAAGTGCGGGTACCCATCGATGAGTTGTACTTGCCCCGGATCTCTCAGGGGTTGCATGCTACTACCGATTTTGCGGGAAAAACGTATAGTCTCAAAATCACGTATGTATATCCAAACATCACGGCGGGTAGATTTGAAGTAGATATGGATTTTGATGGTGAAACACCACAAGGTATTCGCCGTGGCCAGTCGCTTCGCTTACGCATCGAATTGGGCCAATCTTCCGAGGAGTTACTGTTGCCCATGGGCGGGTTCTATAAGGATACAGGTGGCAACTGGGTCTTTATTCTGGATGGTGAGAAACGCGCCGTGCGCCGGGATATTAAGCTGGGCCGCAAGATGGGAAGCGAGTACTTTGAAGTGCTGGAAGGCCTGAAGCCAGGTGATAAAGTAATCACTTCCTCGTACGAGAATTTTGGGAACAATGAAGTTTTAATCCTGAATTAATGCAACTATTTGATATTGAAAGCGTCTAATGCTTTGTAACTATTTGAAATTAAGTAAGTATTAATCCTACTTCTATGTCAAGGCCATTATATAATCATTCTAATTGCGCTTCACGAGGCTACAAGCTGCGGTCGTCAAGCCTCATGCTATTTACATACAAACAGCTTGAAGCCTGTAGCCTTACTGAATTTGGGTGGAATTGAACCATATTCTCATACGTGAAGTAGGATTAAATAAAACTTTTTTTAAACATCTAACATCTAACATCTAATCTAATATCTAATCTAATATCTAATATCTAACCTTAACGCTATTAAATATGATTCTCCTAAAAAACCTTGAAAAAATTTACACGACAGAAGAAGTAGAGACCACCGCCCTCAATAGCATCAACCTTGAGATCAAGGATGGTGAATTTGTGGCGATCATGGGTCCCTCGGGATGCGGTAAATCCACCTTGCTGAACATCCTCGGCTTGCTCGACAATCCCTCGAATGGGGAATACCATTTTGGCGATCATGAAGTTGCAAAATACAGCGAACGACAGCGTGCACAGTTGCGCAAAGGCTCTATCGGTTTTGTATTTCAGAGCTTTAATTTGATCGATGAGCTTACGGTATTTGAAAATGTCGAACTTCCGTTGTTGTACATGAAAGTACCTGCCGGCGAACGAAAACAACGCGTGGAAGCAGTGCTGGAGCGCATGAACATCATGCATCGCAGAAACCACTTTCCACAG
>JAYVXP010000276.1:0-3221 GCA_043785125.1 Bacteroidia bacterium | reverse complement strand
ATGACCTGATGGGCGCTTCTTGGGAGTATAAAAGCTCTCTGGGTTTTCAATTAGCTTCTTCATTCGATCAGAATAAGGCACGAGCACTTTGCTCACGTCAGCCTTTGGGAATTCTGATTTTGAAAACCACCACACGTTATTTACGGCATCTTTCACTCTAATTTTTCTTTTGTTCACCCATTCAATAGGCGAAGGTAGTTTAGAAGGATTAAACCAATAGAAATCCTCGGCCAAATAGAAGCCAATCTCTTCAACAAATTTTATCGGCAACTTGAAATTGTATAGACTTCTGGTAGGGCTCCCTTTTTGATAGGCGCCTCCAATATCTATTACCAATGATCCGTCATCTGATAATTTTTTATATACTAACTTTCCAAACTCTGCTATCCAATCCAAATAATCGCTTTGGTCTTCGTTTCCATATTCCTTCTTGCGTAGTAATGCAAATGGCGGAGAGGTCATTACTAGATTGATTGAGTTGTCTGGTAGCTCACTCAGGAGGCTCAGTGAATCCTCACAGAACGCAGCACCTTTAAGAGTTGTATATGCTGGAGAATATTGCTTAATAAGTTCGTGCGTCAATTTCATATCTCGCTTAAATGTACACAAAAAACCAAACTCCGAATATATTCGGAGTGTAAAAATCCATATTTTTTACACTTTAGGCGAACATATTGCTGATGGCATCCGAGAAGGATATTAAGATTTTGGTCGGCGAACGTATCTATCAACTCAGAAAAGGCAATGGATTGTCTCAGGATGAATTGGCAGAGCGCGCTGGCATTGATAGGACATACATTGGACCTATCGAAAACGGGAAACAGAACCCATCCTTGGAGGTACTGTTCAAAATCTCGACAGCGCTAAATGTTTCTATAAGTGATCTGTTTAGGTTTCCTGGTGATGGAATTGAAAAGGTGGAAGAAGCCGCAGTACTTTATGAGGTGAAGGAAGAGGTCAAATTAAAGGAGCATGAAGACATTGAGGCCATCAATAAACTGTTCCCATCGATTAGAGAATTTCAGAAACTTGCTTCAAAGCATGGAATAGCCGATGTCTTTCAGGACAACGGAGGCAAACTTCTACAAGTTTTGTTAGTAACGGGACTCCAGAATTTGTCTGGCAGGGAAGGCAACGATGCAATTGATGAGATTAAGAATGAGTACGAGTTGAAATCAGTAAATGTTAGCCTAACTAAATCTTTTTCGACTCACCATCATTTGAATCCCGGGATTCTAAAAAAATATAGACAAGTGGTATGGATCTTTGCGATCTACGAAGGAATTGAATTGCAATCGATCTATAGCATGAAGCCTCAGCAACTTGAGCCTTATTTTACTGCTTGGGGAAAGAAATGGGAGGCGACTGGTGACATAAATAACCCTAAAATACCTGTCAATTTTGTAATTAAGGAGGGGAAACAACTCTTTACAAAATCAGATGGGAGTCTTACAAGGATTAAACTAAATAGCTAAGCAGTATTCTACAACTGGCGAGGACAATCTGTCAAATAAGCCCTTCATCCGCAAACGAATAATGCCCTTCGGTGGTAACTATCACATGGTCTAAAACCTGAATCTCTAACAGCTTGCCTCCTTCTTTCACCCTCTTAGTCAGATCTACGTCGGCCTGGCTTGGCTGAAGATTTCCCGATGGATGGTTGTGAGCGAGAATTATCCCGCAAGCATTGGCTTTTATCGCCGCTGCAAAAATCAGTTTAGGATCCGCGACCGTTCCGGTAGCACTTCCGCTAGAAACCTCGAAAATTCCAAGAACCTTATTTGCCCGGTTCAAAAGCAGGACCTTGAATTGCTCAACGAACTCAATCTTTGAGCCGTCCCAATTTTCCAGTAGAACATTGTAGGCATCTTTCGAGCCTGAGATCTTGGGCCTTGAGGATGGCTTGACATCTGATTTGTACGTGAGCTGAATCTCTGCCACTTCATACAATCTTTTTCCATTTGTAGTTTCCATAATCATTTGAATTAATTATGGTGCACCACCTGGCTCAGGCTGGAATTTGCGCAAGGAGGAACGGAATAAATGGAATGGGGGAGGCTTGGCGGGTTTATGCCGTAGTTCCTTGCCAGCATATTCCAGCCTGAGCCTAAATTCGTACCGTGATTAATGATAAATAACCGCCAGCATTGACCTTTATTAAAACTAAACTTCAAAGACATGAACCAAGAAAGCAACATGGAAGGCGATTCGGATTCTTCGCCCAACCCGACGTACAAGCTCGTTAAACCCGACCTGCTTGTGCTTGAAGCAAAAAGAATTCTTAACGGGCCGGACAGTAAGAGTTATAAGTACCAAGGAATGGTAGACTCCGCAAGGCATGGCTTGGACATACGAGTAATGCCAAAAAACATAAAGCGTGCCCTGTATTTTATGGACATCCTCATAAAGTTATTTCGCTCGCGTGGCCACGACGTAATTTTGGAGCGTGAAGGAACCTACGTGAAAATTAAGAATGAGAAGATCAAAATCGCGTGTAGGGAGAAAACAAGAGTTGTTGAAAAACCTAAGGACGACCGATGGGCAGCCCGGGGCTTTGAGCCAACCGGCATTTTGACTTTGAAGTCAGAAGGAACCTATAGGTACGAATGGAAGGACGGGCGAACGAAACTGGAAGACCAAATTTCCAGTATTCTCGCTCGGCTAGAAATGAAGGTTGATGAATTATACGCCTATTGGGAGACTAGTCGAAAAGCGCAGGAAGTAAGGAGAGAACAAGAGCGATTGATACAAGAAATTGAAAAAAGGAAGGAACAGGAATTGACAGATTTCAAAAAACTTCTCAACGAATCCCTTCGGTGGCATCGGGTCAAAATACTTCGCGATTATATCAACGAAGCTAAGGGGCGGGCTGACGCAACCAATGAGTTATCTGACGACTTAGGAGCGTGGCACGATTGGGCGAATACCAAGGCTGACTGGTTTGATCCAATTACTGAAAGGGAGGATGAGTTACTGAAAGATGTTGATCGGGACACACTCAAGTTCAAGACGAAACCCAGCAATCTCCAGTGGTAACCCCTTGATTGAGTCCACAAGCACAGGAGGAAACGGCAATGGCTAATTGGTCATTGGAAGGCCATTCTATAAAATGCCCAGGATTTTGTTTTCAAAATTGTTCAGAATTTATCAATGGCTAGCCAAAGAAAGCGTGTTACAATCTTCTGCCCTTACGCTTCTTTTTTCTTCTCCTTCTCAGGCTT
>JAYVXP010000275.1:0-3234 GCA_043785125.1 Bacteroidia bacterium | reverse complement strand
GAAGGTTATATTGGTATTCTGTGTTACCCTTTCATGGATTAATCTTCCCAAAGATGGCAAGGAATATTGTGGAGGCATAACCATTTAGGTGTAGCCTTACTTGAGACAGAAAAAAATAAACGGACTATTTCGATTTTGGCGACTCTGTTGACCATGACGACAATTGTAATGTTGAAATCTTTAGGACGGCCTTAGCCATGATTTGGAATTATTTAAAAATAGCTTTTCGAAATATATTCCAGCAAAAGGCATATACGCTTATCAATGTTCTTGGCTTAGCAATCGGAATGGCGAGTTGTCTCCTGTTGCTTTATACGTAAAAAGCTTGCTACAGCTCGCTCGAATGAACAAGCCAAGGAAGTAGGTGTAAGGAAAGTGATGTTTTAGATGCTCATTATCAAAAAGAAAGGAGAATATGAGCAGATCAGAGTTAATCTGATTTCTCCAACCTTGAGGAAGTTTGTCATGAATCAGCCGAAAACCATGTTTGTACTTCACATGCCTCGGCCTGGGGCCCCATAACTCCTCCGTCGAATTCTTTGGTCAGCCTTAACGTATTCTTTGAATTGACGGATACACGATATAGCGATGCAAAAAAGGTACCTGAATAAGGCAAATCGTGAGGCAAAAATTTTGATGTATTCAGATCTCCAGGCGTGTAAATGTTCTGTGTGATACCTACCCGTAATAAATTGTTTTGAATTCTGGGGAAGTGGGCAAAATTTGCCTTAGCAGAGGGCTATTGGTGTTATCAAACTGAAGCTCGAGATGAAGGCCATTGGTAAAGTACCGGTCGGTCCCGGTGAAATAGACATTTTCTCCCGTCATGGAAAACACAACTTTTTGACCCTTGATATCGGGGCTTATAAAAACAAGGGCAGCTACAATAATACTATATCTGCGAATTACTTTACTCCTCATGCTAACCATAAATAATAGTGTATGTACCTATTACTATAGTCGGTTAGATGGACGAAACCTGACTGGGGATTACATGACCGAACTTCCTTATGGCCTGACGATTCTTCCCGTGATCGGGGATAACCTCAAGTGCTTTTATTTAAGTATTTGCTTAAATAAGTAAACTTTTCTTGCATTTGTTCCGTTAAGTCACTACAAACAACTGAAAGTATGGAAAATAATACCTGTATCCGTGTTTTTGCCGATAAGAACCAAATCAAGCAATGTCGGGAAAGGGTTTCGGCCAATGCGAAGTCATTCTCCCAGCTTGGTAATATTCTCGCACTGGCGGGAAATGAAGTGAGGCTTAAAATCCTGTATCTGCTGGAGGAGGAAAGTGAGCTTTGTCCCTGCGATATAAGCGACATACTCGGTATGAGTGTTCCGGCTATTTCGCAGCATCTGCGTAAGCTTAAGGATGGTAATATTGTTGAGACTCGAAAAGTCGGACAGACCATCTTTTATTCTCTTCGGTCTGAGAACCTGAAAATCCTAAAGCCTTTTTTCAAGACCATTAATCAACTGAATCAAAATCCTGTAACAATATGAAAACGGAAAATCAAAAAGGCTGGGTATTGGGAGTAGCTGCTGCTGTAGCTGCATCCTTATGTTGTATCACGCCCGTATTAGCCTTGTTGGGTGGTATTGGCGGCATCGCTTCTTCGTTCTCCTGGATCGAACCTTACCGACCCTATTTAATAGGCGCTACTGTATTAGTATTTGGTTTTGCCTGGTATCAAAAATTAAAGCCACGCAAAAAGGAAGAAATAAACTGTGAATGCGAAACTGATGAAAAGCCTTCCTTCTGGCAAAGCAAAACTTTTCTAAGCATCATTACGGTCTTTGCGGCACTGATGATTTCGTTTCCTCATTATTCATATATATTTTATCCGAAGAGTCTGGTAGTGAATGTGGTGATTGTTGAAAAGAGCAACGTACAGCAAGTTGAATTTAAAATTACCGGCATGACGTGCCAGAGTTGTTCGGAACACGTGAACCATGCATTAGACGGAGTGGCAGGAGTGTTAGAACACACAACCTCTTACGAGCAAGGTACAAGCCTTGTAAAGTTCGATGCAAGTAAAGCCTCAATGGAAAAACTGGTAGAAGCCGTGAATGCAACGGGCTACAAAGTAACAGGAACTAACGTATTGGGAAATTAAAATCATACAACTATGAAAGCAATAATCATTTCACTTTTGGCAGCTTCATTTGTCTGCGGATGTTCTTGTAAAACAGCATTCGGACAAACGCAGGAAAAACCATTTGGTATTGTTAAGACAAAAGTTGTAGAACTGACTGTTACGGGCATGACCTGCCAGGGTTGTGCCGACCATATCACTACAGCACTTTCCGGAAAAGCAGGTGTCGTAAAATCAGACGTACAATTTGCCAGCAACTCGGCCACGATTACGTATGACCCATCTACCGTAAAGGAAGAAGAAATTATCCGCGCCATAGAAGAAACTGGCTACAAGGCGGAAACGAAAACAGGCAATGACAAAAAGGAAATAAAGAAGGATGCTGCTGCGCCTCACGCTTGCTGTGTTCCGAAAAAGAAGAATTGAACCATCGCTTAACTATAAAAATATCATGACAGAAAATTGTATTAAGGAACTGGCAACGGTGACCTTAAACATCGAAGGAATGACGTGCGACCATTGTGCGGTCTCCATCGAAAAGAGATTTGCCGGAAAGGAAGGTATTATAAACAAGCAAGTTACCTACGGTAAAAAGAGCGGTGAGTTCAGTTACAATCCTTCGCTCATTTCAAAGCAGGAAATCATTGATACTATAAACTCTTCTAAAAGTTATCGCGTAGTAGGTAACGGTTCCGAAAAGGGATCTGGCAAAAATCATTTTGATCTGATTATTATCGGTGGCGGGTCGGCCGCATTCTCGGCCGCTATCAAAGCCGAAGAATTGGGGTTATCAACCCTGATGGTAAATGCGGGGCTGCCTTTTGGTGGCACATGTGTAAACGTGGGGTGTGTACCTTCCAAAACATTGATCCGTGCGGCAGAAACAGCTTATCACGCAAGTCATTCCAATTTTGCAGGAATTAAACCTAAAGGCGCTGATATTGATTTTGCCCGGGTTATCAAAGACAAAAAGCAACTCGTTGCCACCTTACAACAAAAAAAGTACATAGATGTGGTAGGTGATTTCGAAAATCTGAACAGGATAGAAGGGTGGGCGGAGTTCGTAGATCATAAAACAATTTTGGTAAATGGAAAGGATACCTACACCGCGCTTAAATTCATTATCGCTACG
>JAYVXP010000274.1:0-3235 GCA_043785125.1 Bacteroidia bacterium | reverse complement strand
TCTTACTATGATCATCTGGAAAAGATGAGTGTCCATGATTTACTGGTCAATATCAATCGTGAGGATAAAACCGTGGCGCTGGCAATAGAAAAAATCATTCCGGCCATTGAGGCCCTGGTAAAGGTGATTGTTGAAAAAATGAAATCGGAAGGACGGTTATTTTATATCGGGGCGGGGACAAGCGGCCGGCTGGGAATTGTAGATGCTTCGGAAATTCCGCCAACCTATGGGATGCCACAAGGAAAAGTTATCGGGTTGATCGCTGGAGGTGATACTGCTATCCGGCAGGCGGTGGAACATGCAGAAGATGATCCGGCCCAAGCGTGGGAAGATCTTGAAAAGTTTTCAATCAATTCAAATGATGTCCTGATTGGCATTGCCGCATCGGGGCGTACACCGTATGTCATTGGCGGTATGAAAGACGCGCGTCTTCGTAAAATCACCACGGGATGCATCACGTGTAATGGAGGGACCGTCCTTGCAGCAAATGTGGACTATCCCATTGAGATAGTCGTGGGGCCGGAATTTGTGACGGGGTCTACACGAATGAAAGCAGGCACTGCACAAAAGCTGGTGTTGAACATGATCTCAACCGCTGTTATGGTCCACCTGGGTCGTGTGAAGGGCAATAAAATGGTAGACATGCAGCTTACCAACAACAAACTCCTCCTCCGCGGTACACGCATGATCATGGATGAATTAGGTGTCAATGAGCAAGAGGCTGCAAAACTGCTGAAGGAGTTTGGGTCAGTGCGAAAAGCAATCGCCGGTAAAAGGTAATGCACGAAATTGAGCCGTATTATAACTGGCTGAAGTATTACGACTCCTCTTTCGATGAGCGCTCACCGTTCTTCGGAAAGGAGTACAACCACGACCTCTTTCAAGATACGATCTATGGTTATTATATCCACCCCGCCTGGGACTCATTTGAATCAGAAACACTTTATTTGAAGATTCTGTTTGCCAATTATCAACAAGGTTTTGCCATTATCGAATTCATCGGAGAGTGGAATGATGCGATCAACAATGATATCATGCTGCTCAAAAGAAATTTTATTGAGGTACTGGTAAAGGAAGGTGTTGACAAATTTATTCTTATCGGCGAAAATCTTCTGAATTTTCATGGCTCTGACGATTCCTATTATGAGGAGTGGTTTGAAGAAGTAGAGGATCACCAGGGTTGGATTGCTGCCGTTAGCTTTCCGGCATTTATCCAGGACGAGCAACGCAAGTTTGGGATCGACCACTATGTGAACATGGGTGGAACGCTGCAGATCGAACATTGGCGTACACTCCATCCGCAGCGCTTTTATGAATTAGTAAATTCCTTAATTCAACGAAGGATAGGTTCTTGAGGAGGTAATCGGTGATCGGTAATCAGTAATCAGGGTGTGCTTTGTGCTTGCCTGAATAACGTTGACCGTTTTGGAAGGTTAAATTAGTCATTATTGTCATTATCATAATAAGCATTGGATGTGGGTAACTCCCTTGAGTTATCCACATCCAATGCTTTTAAAGAACACTCAAATTGGGCTGGAGATAATTTTTTAATAGACCGATGTGGTCTGTTATTGTTGTAATTACTCACAGCTTTTTCTGAAAGCTTCACCAACTCATCATAATTTTCTGGACCATATGGTAAGAGGTAGTCATTTTTTACAATGCCATTAAGACGCTCAGCATGTGCATTTTCATAGACGCTTTCACACATACTATTTCTCAATGCTACTTTCTTAGTAAGTGCCAGCCATTCTTTGCTGTAGTACTGACCACCACCATCAGAATGGATTATAACTCTTTTGGCTGTATCACGTACTTCTAATGCCATCTTTAGCGCTGGGATGGTTGTCTCTTCTGCGAGCAAAGTTCTGGAGGTAGAGTAGCCAACAATAAATCGAGAATATAGATCCATGATAAATGTCAAATAATAAAATTTCTCCCCTATCCGGTAATAGGTAATATCACTGGCCCAAACCTGGTTTACACCTGTAACCTGATCAGCTCCTAACAGGTTATTAAATCTTGTTACCCCTAAGGAGTTGGTGGTTCGATGAAAAGATCTCTTAATACTCACTTTAAAGCCGTTTTTAAAGCAATACGCTTCGAATCGATCTCTTCCCAAATGAGCAGGTCTGATCATTCCATACATTATCCTTGAGGACATACGGGGATGATTTTCTCTGATCTTTCTAATCTCTGGTAAGAGTAATCCAGATTCTTTCTGCAAGTCCACTTGTCGACCAAGCCGCTGGTGGAAGGCTTGCCTGGTAACGCCAACCACTCGATATAGTGCATTCATTTTGAAGGCTTGCCTGTTGAGCCAGAACCAGACGACCGTGCGCCAGAAAATTTTTTTTTGATATCAAGTTTATACTCCTCTTCGGCCAATTCAATCATCTTGTCCTTAAACTCGATCATAATCTGCTTCTCACCAATGATACGCTGAAGCTCCCTTATCTCTTCCTTCATAAGCAACAGCTTACGGGTATCACTGGAAGCCTCAACAATCTGCCTTAATCCTTTCTTCCTCATGGGTGAATATTTATAAATCCACTTGTAGACTGCGGTCCGTGTGATTTGATATTGTCTGCCGACCTCTGCAACTGTAACCAAGTTCCGATCAAGATCGCTTACAATTTTGCGCTTGAAATCATCACTGAATGTACGATTCATCCGTTCTGAAACGGTCAATTTCTCGTACTCTTTTAATGTAGCCATTATTTTCGATTTTGGTTTACTTTTGTTTCCAAAATCGGTCAACACCTGTCAGGCAAAGACACCCAACACACCGATTACCACTTACCGACCACCGATTACTATTCCCACAGATACGACATATTGACGCATGCCAGACAAATACTGCAGTTAATCAAAACCGATTCCACGTGCGCTGCGTAAATTGCATTCAGTTAATGAAATTATTATGAAACGAATCATCCCGGTTATAGCTGCACTTTCTATTGTTGTAGCGCTAATCTCCTGCCAGGCACAAACCAAAAAGAAAGGCAGCAGCAGCGACACAAAAATTAGCCTCACTCCTCCTGCAGGAATGGCTGTGGCAGCTTTTGCAGAGGGTTGCTTCTGGTGTTCCGAACATATTTTTGAAGCGGTAGTGGGTGTGGACTCGGCTGTATCTGGATACGCTGGCGGCACCGCTGCCAATCCTACCTACGAACTTGTCAATACCGAAACAACCGGTCATGCTGAATCGGTATTGGTGTATTACAATCCCACC
>JAYVXP010000273.1:0-124075 GCA_043785125.1 Bacteroidia bacterium | reverse complement strand
AGGAAGCAGACAAGCTTGGCCTCATTTTCAGGCTGTATAAGGTGTATCGGAAGGTGATGAAAAACGACGAACCATTTGATCGGTTCTATTTCTGGGGTGAAATGCTCCTACGTGATTTTGAAGAAGTGGACAAGTACCTGATACCGGCCACAACGCTTTTCAAAGATTTGAGCAAGCTCCGTGAGATGGATGAAAGCTTTGATTACCTCACCGACGAACAAAAGAAATTTCTCCGCGACTTTTGGCTCAATTTTGATGACAAACCGGCTGGTAGCAAAGAGGAATTTTTGAGAATTTGGCGAGAGCTCCCAAAGGTATATACCGAATTCATTAAAACGCTCCGCATAGAGCACCTTGCCTATGAAGGCATGATCCACCGCGAAGTGGCGGAGAAACTGCAAAGTAAAAAATTAGCGCGCGCTACAGACTTCCTTAAAGGTGATGTGGTTTTTGCCGGCTTTAATGCCCTCACGAAATCGGAGGAAATATTGATTAGCCATTTTGTTGAAGAAGGCGCTCAGGTATTCTGGGATCTGGATGCCTACTATGTGGAAGATTTGAACCAGGAAGCAGGACAGTTTTTTCGTCAGTATCGAAAACATCCTGTACTCAATAAAACGTTTGAATCCTCATTGACTTCCAATTTCAAGGAGCTCAATAAGAAAATTCAGCTTTACGGTGTTCCACAAAAAGTGGGGCAGGCAAAATTGTTGGGGCAATTGCTGGAAAATGAAGTTATATTCAAAACCAATTCGGCAAGCGAGGCAGGAGAAGAAGTGAAAACGGTAATTGTTCTTCCGGATGAATCGATGCTATTGTCGGTCATGCACTCACTTCCCGGCGGGTTGGAGAATCTGAACGTAACGATGGGTTATCCCTTGCGCAGCACGCCATTGTACAATCTGCTGGAACTTTTGCTTGATTTGCAAATTAACCGGAGCGGTGAATCTTTTAGCCATCGCCAAATCACGGCTATTCTTGCGCACGCCTATGTATTGTCGCAGGACGAAGACAATGCTACAGCGCTCCGGCTGGACATCATTCACCGGAATCGCATCTATGTCGGAGCAGCAGAATTGCAGAAGGAAGGAAGTATTCTTCAATCCATTTTTCAGATCGTTCAGCCTGAAGGCCTTGCCATTTATTTATTGGATATTGTTCAACGCCTTGGAGCAACTTTTGAGGACAAGCAGAGTTTTGACAGTGAATACGCATTTCATTTTCACCGGCATCTTTCGCGTTTGCACGAGGTGCTCAATGAATCCGGTGCACATCCCGATCTGAACGGTTTTCAAAAATTATTCCGCCTGGTTATTCAATCACAAAAAATTCCCTTTACCGGTGAACCCCTGAAGGGGCTTCAAATTATGGGTGTATTGGAGACCCGAAATCTTGATTTTGATAATGTGTTTATCCTCTCACTCAATGAAGGACTGTTGCCGGCTGCCCCGCGACAAGGTTCCTATATTCCACACGCTATCAGAAAGGCCTATGGGTTACCCACCCACGACCAACAGGACGCCATGTATGCTTACCTTTTCTATCGTATCCTGCAACGCGCTAAGAACATCAGGCTGTTTTACAATACGGAACCAGACGTACTGGGAATGGGTGAAATGAGCCGCTTCCTGCTGCAGCTAATCCATGAATCAGGAAAAGAGATCCCGCACCATATTTTGAATAACCCGATTCAGCTCAATGCGGTGATGCCGATCCGGATTGCAAAAACGCCGAATGTCATGGAGGCCCTTTCCCGTTATACCCAGCCTGAAGGCAGAGGATTGTCCCCTTCTGTGCTCAACGATTACATAGAGTGTAGCCTACGGTTTTACCTTAAGCACATTGCCGGACTCAAAGAAGCCGAAGAGGTGGAGGAGGAAATGGATGCACGTGTTTTTGGAATTTTTCTGCATAACATCATGGACTGGTTTTACCGCGATTGGATTGAACGCAAGCCATCCCGTGAAATAGTTGCTCAAGACCTTGACCCGGATAAGACCAATGCATTATTGATTCCGCTGATCGACCGGGCCTTTCAGGAACATTTCTTCCTTGACCCGGATAAACCCGTTCAGTACCGGGGTCAATGGGTTGTTGTCAAAACAATTGTTCTCCAATTTGCGCATCGCATTATTGAATTGGATCGTGATTACGCACCCTTCACCATTGAGTTGCTGGAGACAAAGACGTTCAACTGGCCGTTTCCCATCACTGTAAAGGATGCATCGCAAAAGGTCATCCTGAGCGGGCGCATTGATCGCATCGACAGCAAAGATGGCGTGGTAAGGGTAATCGATTACAAAACGGGAAAGGACGGACTGACTTTTGAGAGCATTGAATCTTTGTTTAACCATGAAGGGAAAAGGAACAAGGCAGCGTTTCAAACCATTCTTTACGCGTGGCTATACCATCAGCATGAAAAAGGTGCAGGGCCCATTCGCCCCGTGTTGATGAACCGCAAAAATTTATTTGACGATTATTTGCACGACCTGCAAATGGGAAAAGAAGAAATTACCGACATCCGGCCGCATTTGTCAGAATTTGAAGAACGGCTGAAGGGACTACTTGAAGAGATCTACGATCCTGCATTGCTGTTTACCCAGACAGCTGAAGAAAAAAATTGCCTCTACTGCGCTTACAAGAATATCTGCAGAAGGTAGTTAATCAAATCAACGAATGCCCTCAAATAACCGAAAACCCAATTGCCGAATTAGCTAATTTGCTAATTAATTATCACCGAATTATTACATTAGATAAGTGTTGACTTCTTAAACTCCGGCGGTGTCCTCTTTTTAGAAAATTGTTCATAGGCATACGCAATCTTAAGCAAGCCCGGCTCGCTGTATGCTTCCCCAAAAAAGATAAGACCAACGGGAAGGCCAAACACCATTCCCATGGGAACCGTAATTGAAGGATATCCCGCCACTGCAGCAGGCGAATAAAACCCGTACCCGGTAAAGGCGTCTCCATTAACAAGATCCGTGCACCACGACGGGCCATCGGTGGGGCCGCAGATCGCATCCAACGCGTGCACCTTAATCAATTGATCAATTGTTCCCCGCGTGACGCGAAGTAGTTTTTCCAATGCAACCTTGTATTCTTTGCTATCCATGTCACCCAGTTTATCCGAGCTTTCCAGAATTTCTTGTTTAAAATAGGGCATGGCCTTCGATTCATTTTGCCGGTTGAAGTCGATCACTTCCTTCAATGACTTCACCCTGGCGTGAGCAGAAGCCAGGTAGCGGTTGAGTCCGGCTTTGAATTCATATTTCAGAACAGTCAGCTCTTCATCCGCCACATCTTTTAATGGACCCAAAAGATCCACTTCAATAATCGTCGCACCCTTACGCTTCATTTCTTCCAATGCCTTTTGAAGCAAAGCATCCACGCCTTCGTGACCTTTCAAGAGTGATTTTTCTACACCGATTCGTTTCTCTTTTAATCCATCCGCATCCAAAAATGAAGTGTAGTCTTTCTGTATTTTTTCCTTACTCGGGTTGGTTGCTAAATCCAATGGATCAATTCCGGTCAGAGCGCCTAACAATATGGCTGCATCCCGTACTGTTCTGGCCATCGGGCCGGCGGTGTCTTGTGTATGGGAAATAGGAATGATGCCTGAACGACTCCACAGCCCGACGGTGGGTTTAATCCCTACGATTCCGTTGACCGACGAAGGGCAGGCGACAGAGCCGTTGGTTTCCGTCCCGATGCCGATCGCGCAAAGATTGGCGGCCACCGCAGCTCCCGTTCCGGAACTCGAGCCACAGGGATTGCGTTCCAGCGAATACGGATTTTTGGTTTGACCACCACGACTGCTCCAACCGCTCGTGGACCGTGTTGAGCGGAAATTAGCCCATTCACTCAAATTGGTTTTCCCCAAAATCACCGCCCCTGCTTCACGCAATTTCATTACGATGAAGGCATCCCTGGATGCTTTGTTGCCCTCCATTGCCAAAGAACCAGCAGTCGTCATCATCTGGTCGGCTGTGTCAATGTTATCTTTTATCAACACAGGAATTCCATGAAGGGGACCGCGGATTTTGCCTTCTTTGCGTTCGCGGTCCAGTGCATCGGCAATTTGCAGAGCATCCGGATTGAGTTCGATAACGGAATTTAACATAGGCCCGTTCTTATCGATTGCATCAATGTGTTGCAAGTATTTTTCTGTAATGGAGCGGGACGTATATTCCCCTACAATCATTTTTTGTTGCAGGGCGTCTATCGTGGTTTCGTTCAAAATAAAGTTTTCAGCAAGACCATCCGTCAGTGCTTCTACCTTTTGTTTTTTGTCGGATGAAGGCGCACACGCACCAACGGCCCATGTCGTTAAAGCCATGCCGGCGAGAGAACTGTTTTTTACAAATTTTCTTCTGTTCATGGCTATTCTTTTTACTTGCCGAAGATAAAGATTTTTGGGTTGGATTTAGACGATTAAAGAATGTGGTAGAAAATAAAGTAGGTCATAGCCAGATTGAAGCCAGCGTGGCAAAACATGGCGCCCAGCAAGGACCCCGTTTTTTCTTTGAACAGGAAAAATAATTGACCGGCACCGAACATGAACAGGACCCATAACAGTCCGGGAAAGAATAGAAATCTCCATGATCCAGAAATGAAAACGATACCAAAATGCGCCAAATGGGTAATGGCAAACGCCAGACTATCCAGGATTGAAGCTTTATACTCTCCGATTTGTGTTGCAAAACTTCCGTGAATAAGGCCACGATACATTAATTCCTCTCCAACCGGACTCAAGGTCATGGCAATGATCGCATAGATCATGAAGTACATTTGTTTTTCCTCACCCGCGCTATGATTGATAGCCAACGCATAGGATCTGGAAATATAGACCAACCAATTATTTGAAGTATGCTCGTATGCCCATGTGGCAGCACCAAACATCACAGCACAAGCCAGCACTCCTGCGAAAAAAGAAGAGACAAGCCAGCCATAATGACTTGGCATCTTTAAGCCTATAGCACCCCTTCCTTCGCTTGTCAAAAAAAGAAAAGGGGCAATCCACATGAAAAGAAAAATGAAGGAGACGGATCCGTAGCTTTGGATTCGGCTCGCATTCAATACAAGAATAAACCGGGGAATTCCAAATAGCAAGATCAGGGCCCAGCCGAAATAACTATTATATCTAAACCATTTTCCCCAAAATGACCGGAGCATCAAAGCTTGGTTTATAAACTAATCCAACCCAATCATCATAAATGATCCCCAATAAATGGGTTCAGGATATTTTACCCGGAGTTCTATTTTGGCTTCAATAAAACTCTTCCGAAGGTTACCGGTGGTAAGCCATTTTTTGTAAAAATTCAGGATGAGTTCTTGCGTGGCCTCATCATCCACTTTGAACATACTCATGATGAGCGTTTTTGCACCCGCTACCAGAAAGGCGCGTTGCAATCCGTAAACACCTTCACCATTGCTAATTTCTCCCAATCCTGTTTCGCAGGCACTCAACACGACAAGGTCAGTCTTGTCCAGATTGAGACTCATCGCTTCATAGGCGGTGAGAATGCCGCTTTCTATATTGTAATTGTATTTGGTTTTCTTCAGCACATCACCGGCGCCTTTCATAAGCAATCCCGTCTTGAGGAGCGGATTCTCCGTCATCATCGCTTCGTTTTCAGTAAGCTTTGACGCCTCCGAGGGATCAAGAGCAGGGGTATAAAAACCGTGGGTCGCAATATGGAATATTTTTGGGTTATCCACTTCCTTTACCCGTTCTTCACTCGCTGATCCTTCTACATATTCATTCGTCTTCCAGCCTTTTTGCTTTAAAAGGTCTTGCAGCTCGTTCACTTCTTTTTCAGTGCCTGGTAATGAAGGAATGGAGTTGGCAGCCGAGGCAGTGACATAGAAAGTTGGATTGCCAAACATGGTGGCGTTGTTGTTGGTCGTACTTTGTGTTTTGGCTTTGATCTTACGCAAATAAAGGTCTTTGGTATTGCTCACCATAACAATGTTGGAATTGTCAATCACATATTTTCCGTCGGGTGTTGGGATCGCTTCCAGATTGAGGAGATTATAGACCCCGTCGGGTGACAGGTAAATGGTTGAGTATTTCCCAATTTCCTTTTGGATCGGTTCCCAGAATACCGTGTAAGAATGGTTATCGGGAAGTTTTTGTATAATACTGTTCCGGTAGAATCGGTAGTATCGCGTTTCCATGCGGTGACCTTCCGGCAATTCAATCACCCTTGGCCTGGCGTTATCACTCTTGACATACAACGCTACGTAAATAATGGAATCAGTAAGGGTGTGGTCAAAGTATCGGTAGCGGACCATTTCAACGGCCACCTCATTTTTGCCAAGCGATTTTTGGACGTTTTCATAAGTAATCTTCTTGTTCTCAAAACTCTGTCCAAAGAGTTCCGATTTTTCACTGAGCTCCCGCTCCAGCCGTTCTACCTCATTTCCCAACGCAACCGGATCAATGGCATTGTCGAGGAGTTGTTGTGTGCTCATCGAAAGCACGTTGGTCAAAAATTCTTTTTTCTGTACCCACAGGTTATAGGTCGCTTTGAGTGCTTCATCGTTGCTGTTGAGGATTCGTTCACGGATTTTAATAGAAGAACTCAACAATAACGCTTTGGTCAGGAGTTGATAATTATACACTTTGCCCGCCAGGTCGCGGAAGTCTTCCAGTTGTCCGAAGGCGAGTGTGTTATAAAATTCAAAATCGCCCTTGATGGTGTTCCAGTATTTGGCTTTTTCGCGCTCACTGAGTGCGGGGAAATACAGCTTGATAAAATTTTCGTAATTGGTCAGTGCTTCTTCAATGTTTTTCTTGGCGCGCTTAAAATCTTTCTCCATGTAGTAGACTTTCGCCAGTTTGGAGAGCACTTTTACGTATTCAGGATGCTTGTTGCTAAAGAATTTGTCGTATAAGTCTTTGCCCCGGTTGTAAAATTCTTCGGCCCGTTTGTAGTTCTTTAACTGGTAATAGACATCGCCAGTCAACGCATAGATGCTCGCCGCGTTAATATTACTTTTTGATCCGGTCTTGGCGCGCCAGATGGCTTCAGCTTGCGTCAGTGAACTGAAAGCAATATCAAATCGCTTTTCTGAGATATACAGGACGGCAACATTTTTGAGAATTTCCGCATATTGTGGATTTTCTTTTCCGAGTTTGTTGCCCATAATTTGCAATGACTCCTGCATGAGTTTTTCCACTTCTTTGCGATCATCGCCCTTATAAAATTTAATCAGCGCCAATTGGGAAAGTGACTTGGCTACTTCTATGTGCTGGCGGCCAAACTGTTTTTCCTGACTGGCCAGTGCCTTGAGGATGTTGTCTTCTGCCTTGTCATAATCGCCGATGATATAATCAATGTCGCTTAGCAATTTCTGAGTTGGCGCTGCCTTGGTCGATTTTTCACCATAGACACTGACCGCAATATGATTTGCCCGGGACGCGATCTTTTCAGCCGCCGTGTAATCTCCTTCCACCAGGGTCAGTCTTCCTTTGTTGACGAGCGGCTCAATCAAACGTAATGATGTAGGGCCATAAAGTTTTTCATAATCGGTAATTAGTTTTTCCAGCAGGTCTGAGGTGTCGGAGTAACGACCGAGCTGAATCAAAAGACTGGAAAGTTCTTTTGCAGTAGTGAGTTCATCCACACCCGCCAGATTTTCGGCCTTGGAGATGATTTTAGCAGAACGATCCAGGGCATCCTCCGCATCGTCAAAAAGACCTTTGATTCCAAATAGCGTAGCCTGTGTCTCAATGGCATCAATAAGGTATGTTTTCTTATCCTCTTCCTTACGGAATTCTTCCAGAATCTTCAATGACTTGGCCAGGTTTTCATCCGCCTTCTCGTATAAACCCAACTTGATTTGAAGCTTGGCAATATTGTTGAGTTCGGCACCGTACTGAAAATCCGTGTCGCTGTACTTGGAGCGCGCGACATCCGTTGCCCTGTCCAACGTGGTTGTAGCCTCAGCGTAGTTGTCAGTCAATTCGTAAAAGGAGGCCATGTGGTTCAAAATATTGAGGTGATCCTTGTGCCATGGTCCGATTTCCTTTTCGGCTACTTTCTTGAAGCTCTCCTCGTAAATTTTTCCAGCCTCCGGTATTTTGTTCGTGTAGTCGAGATAGAAATTGGCCAATTGGACTTTTGCTAACTGGGTATTGGGGGCTTCTTCTCCAAAAAGTTCTTTCTTGATATTGATGATGTCATTTAGGTATCGTTCTGCGTTGAGGTATTGCTTTTGCTGAATGGACAAGGCATACAAGAATTCCAAAACGTTTGCCGTAGTAATGTTGTTGCGCGGCAGTCCGGCCGTGTTGGCCACCACGGCGGCGGCGTCATTTTCCAGATTCATGGTTTTGTCGTCGCTGAGTTTGCCACTAAATTCTACCGCTTTGAGCCGCACATAATAAATGCTTCCTTTTTTAAATTCGGAATTGATGAGTCTTTCATACCCTGCTTTTAAGCCTTGAAATTTTGTTATGCTGTTTTCGCGGAGCAGTTGCTTCAGGTATTCTTCTGTAATTTGAGTGCCGATGTAATGAGAGGCCGCGTAGTTCGACTTCAGATTGCTCATTGTATTGTCATACGCCAGATCGTTGGGCAGTTTCTCGTTTCCATTTTCAATGAGGATATTGGCAAAATAGAATTGGTTTTTTACGTATGCCAAATTGGTCGTTCCAAGATTTTTCTTAATCCATTGTCCCGCGAAAACCAGGCTGTCGTCGGCATTTCTCAGATTGCCTTGCTCGCCATACGTCTTTCCAATCATAGTCAAAACCCGGGCATAGTCCATGAGGCGTTGCGTAACTTCCAATTCAGGAATTTTGCGACTCTTTAAGTTTCCTTTTTCGTCGACGTAACTTTCCTGTTTCACGGCCCTTCGCTGATAAAAACTTTTTGAAGTCCACAATAGCTCAAGTGCTTCATTGTAAAAACCTTGACCGGCCAATGCTTCGGCCCTGTCTACATTCCACCGGGATTGAATGGCTTCGGTCATGAATTTGCCTCCCGTCAGGATTTTTTTAGCGTCATTCAGAAACCCTTTTGCCTTCTGGAATGATCCGTTTTGGGTGTACAGTTCAGACACGTCGAGCAGGAGCAACCCATGCTTGAGGCTATTCTCCTGATTGTTGGTGATGCTGGAAGTGATGGCGCTTTGCACATTGGATTCAAAATCAAGCAACAGCCCGGAGGCGAGATTGTATTTGGCCGTCAATAAATAGTAGGTGGCGGTATACGGATTTTGTTGTCCTAATTTCTTAAAGGCTTTTTTCTTGAACTTATCCAGACTGGCCTGCGCTTTTTTATAATCTCCTGTTTCATAAATTACTTCTGCAGCCAGGATCGCTTTGTCGTTTTTGGTCGGCTCGGCCGATTTATCCTTTTTAGCCGTTTTGTCCTGGGCAAAAGACTTTTCTATCGACACCGTGAGCAACAGGAACAGCGGCAGGAAAATGAGAAGATAGCGTTTCATAGGGTTAAATTTTCCAGATTAAAATTACAGAATTACAATCGAATAACAGCGACGGATGGTTACAGCAAGTAACGGAATCCCTGATGTGCCGTGAGAAACCGGTATTTAGTGGCTTAACAGTTTTTCCAGAATTGTTTTGGCGGCAGAAGATACCGTCGTTCCGGGACCATAAATTCCAGCCACACCAGCTTTGTTTAAAAACGCATAATCCTGTTTTGGGATTACCCCACCCGCCACAACCATAATGTCAGGTCGTCCCAATTTTTTTAATTCATTGATCAGATCGGGGATCAGTGTCTTATGTCCACCCGCAAGACTGGAAGCCCCGATCACATGTACGTCGTTTTCTACCGCATGACGGGCCACTTCCTGCGGTGTTTGAAATAGCGGACCAACGTCGACGTCAAAACCCAGGTCTGCAAAGCCTGTCGCAATCACTTTTGCGCCGCGGTCGTGTCCGTCCTGCCCCATTTTCGCAACCAGGATGCGCGGCCGCCTCCCATCGTGCTGGGCAAACCGGTCGGAAAGCTTTTGCACAGCGATCACTTCTTTGCGGTCTTTCATCTCTCCTGAATATACACCCGAAATGGATTGAATGGTAGCCTTATAACGGCCAAATGCTTTTTCCATTGCAAATGATATCTCACCGAGTGTTGCACGATGTCGTGCCGCGATGATGGCCAGCTCCAGCAGATTTCCTTTTCCACTAGTGGCGCATTCGGTAAGGGTGTTAAGGGATGATTCAACGTCGGCAGCGTTTCGGTTCCGTTTGGTTTCTTCCAGCCTGGTGATTTGCTCAAGACGCACAGCGGAATTGTCTACCTCCAATATTTCAAAATCAGGTTTTTCTGTTGTGGGATATTTGTTTACCCCAACAATTACATCTACCCCGGAATCAATCCGGGCTTGTTTTGCTGCAGCGGCTTCTTCAATCCTCATTTTGGGCACACCGCTTTCAATGGCCCGTGTCATTCCGCCCAGACTTTCGACTTCATCGATCAGTATTTGGGCCCGGGTAGCCAATTGATTCGTCAATGATTCGAGATAGTAAGACCCACCCAATGGATCAACTACCCGGGTGAGACCAATTTCTTTTTGCAGAAAAAGTTGGGTGTTGCGCGCAATCCGCGCCGAGAAATCGGTAGGAAGAGCGATGGCTTCATCCAGCGAATTCGTATGGAGCGATTGGGTACTACCGAGCACAGCGGCCAAAGCTTCTATGGTCGTGCGCGTTACGTTGTTGTAAGGATCTTGCTCCGTCAAACTCCAGCCGGAAGTCTGACAATGCGCCCGCAGTGCCATCGACTTTGGGTTTTTCGGATGAAACGACTGAACAATTTTTGCCCAGAGGAGTCGGCCTGCACGCATCTTAGCCACTTCCATAAAAAAATTCATTCCGATTCCCCAAAAAAAGGAAAGCCTTGGCGCAAGGTCGTCAATGTCAATTCCTGCCTTTAATCCGGTGCGCAGATATTCCAGTCCGTCGGCCAGCGTGTAAGCCAGTTCGAGATGGGCCGGCGCACCCGCTTCGTGCATGTGATATCCGCTAATGCTGATGCTGTTGAAGCGCGGCATGTTCTTAGAACAATATTGGAAAATGTCGGCGACAATCCGCATCGAAGGACCCGGAGGATAGATGTAGGTATTGCGCACCATGAATTCCTTCAAAATATCATTTTGTATGGTGCCGTTGAGTTGTTGGGGTTTCACACCCTGCTCCTCGGCTGCGACAATAAAAAATGCCATGATGGGAATAACGGCCCCATTCATGGTCATCGAGACCGACATTTTATCCAGCGGAATCTGGTCAAATAATATTTTCATGTCGGCCACGGAATTGATGGCCACGCCGGCCTTGCCTACGTCGCCGACAACACGTGGGTGATCTGAATCGTATCCGCGGTGCGTAGCCAGGTCAAAGGCAACAGACAATCCTTTTTGGCCGGCCGCCAAATTTCGGCGATAAAACAAATTAGAAGCAGTGGCAGTAGAAAACCCCGAATACTGCCGGATGGTCCAGGGTCTGACCCCATACATTGTTGCATAAGGTCCACGCAGGTAGGGGGGAAGCCCCGCAGTGAAATTCAATAGCTCAGATTCTGCCAGGTCTGAAGGATGGTATGCCGATTTGATTTCGATTTTTTCCGGCGAAAGCCAGGACTTTTCCAACGACCCTTGTAGTCCCTGAAATGATTTGGAAAACTGGTTGTATTTTATTTTTGAAAAATCCGGTTTCATTATTTCACGAGGTGTTGAAATTTTTCCCAGGCAATGGAAGCCAGTTGATCTGTCAATTTTTCAATATAATAGGAACCCGCTGTAGGGTCTGAAACTTTCCCCATGTGTGATTCTTCTCGCAGGATGGATGAGACATTCCTTGCGACGCGCGTGGTTATGCTGACGGGGTTCCCGACGGGTTGTACTGTCAGGGCGTCGCAACCGCCGAGAATTGCACTCAGGGATGCGGTGGTGCCCTGGATCATGTTTCCATGTGGTTGGTAGTCTTGACTTTTCATTGCTTTTACCGTGGCGTGAATAAAAATGGGTGAGATATAGTTCGGGTCATAGGCTTTGGCGATCTGAAGCCAGAGAAAACGGAGTGCTTTAAGCTTAGCGATCTCCAAAAATAAATCGGTGCCAATGGAAACCGAAAAGGCAACAGCATTCAAGGCTTGATTTATTTTTTCAACCGATCCAGTAAGTTGATCAAGTTGCTTAACCGTCTTAGCAAGTATGGTTGCCATCTCATGGGTGGGGGAGATCACTTCCTCTTCAATAATTCCCAGAGAATGAAATTGACTCCAGTCTTTAAATTGTTCGATTAACTTCTGCGGGTTTGTCGGTGGGGACTTCCAAAAAAGAGTACCCGCCAATGTGGATGCAGTGTATTTTCTTTCTTTAACCAGCGCGGCAAATGCATAAAAAAAATCTTCCTGTCCGCGATCGGCCAAGAATACTGTACTGCAGTAAGGTATTTCAATTTTTTTTAATAGGATATTTGGATCGACTGCCCCTTTTAATTCAAATAAAATCCCGTCCGCTCCGGAATTGAGCAACTGCAGAGCATGTTCATTGGCTTCTTTGGCATCATTTACAGGAATCCAGGGCAAATTAAACCAGGTCTGTGGTCCTAAAAATTCATTTTGGGAAATTGGCAATTGAAAATCAGCCGAAGTCAAGTCACTCGAATCATAATAAGGCATGACTTCTATTTCGTCGACACGCTGTTTTAGTTTCTCAAGCGGGTTTGCGCCGTCCAATTCAAGTTTTGCAGCATTGATCCATTCTTTTTTTGTGGAAAGCAAGAATGGGCTGACTTTTTTGTCAGAAGAAGATGCGCGGGACATCAAAAAACTTTATAATACAAGTTTCAAATTGAGTTTTAGTTAGCATTAAAGCAAGGGTGCTGTTAAAAACCTTTTATCTGCAAAAAAATAGTTGATTTGTTTTAAATTTCTGACTTTATACACGGCTCATCCTGAATTCACTTTTCAAAATTTATAGTGATAATATTTTAAATAAATCAAGCCGTCCATTTGTTTTTTGTTCATCAATTTTTTTATACGTTTGTCTCCCTTCCCCAGTAAGGGAGAGTAAAATCCCAAATACTTAGCCTCTATTGCATGGAAGTTGATTCTACTACAGCTTGGAACGATTGTCTCGAAATTATCAGGCAACAAGTTGACGAGCAAAACTTCAATACCTGGTTTAAACCGATCCTTCCTATACGCAACGACGGTGCAGTATTGACCATTCAGGTTCCGTCGCAATTTTTTTACGAATGGCTTGAGGAACACTACGTTCCGGTATTGAAAAAAGCAATCCATGAAGTATTGGGCAATGCGGGAAGATTAGAATACTCAGTCATTGTCGATAGTGGGAATCAACGCAACCCACCATTGATGGTTAATTACCCCAATGGCAATGGCCTGAAGCGCAATAATCTTCAGCAGGTGACCCATAACCATACAGAGGATTATTCTCCTTTCAGTTTCAAGGCCTTAAACCCATTGACGGTCAATTCAAGACTCAATGCAATGTATACCTTTGACAATTTTGTTGAAGGCGACTGTAATCGACTGGCACGCTCTGCGGGTGTTGCGGTGGCTAAAAAGCCTGGCGTTACTTCTTTTAACCCGTTAATGCTGTATGGCGGTGTGGGGGTAGGGAAAACCCACCTGGTTCAGGCTATTGGAAATGAAATCAAGAAAAATCTACCTGCCAAGATTGTTTTGTATGTTGATCAGAATGATTTCACCAGTCAGTTTTTGAATGCATTGCAAAACCATAAAATTCAGGAATTTCAGAATTACTATTTGCAGGTCGATCTGCTGATTCTGGATGATGTGCAGTTTTTGGCAGGGCGTGAAAAAACACAGGAAATGTTTTTCCACATTTTCAATCAATTGCATCAGTCGGGTAAGCAGATCATCATGACCAGCGATTGCCCTCCGCGTGATTTGAAAGGCTTCCAGGAACGTTTGCTGTCCCGCTTCAAATGGGGACTTACCGCCGATCTGCAAGAGCCGGATTTTGAAACCAAACTTGCCATCATTCACAATAAGATGGAATCGGATGGTATTGAGATTCCCACGGAAGTGGCGGAATACCTCGCCTACAGCGTTGATACGAACCTGCGCGACATGGAAGGCGTATTGAATTCAATGATTTTCCATGCCACCCTGCTTAAAAAGGAAATTGACCTCGAGCTAGCCAAAGAGGTACTGAAAAATATTGTCAAGGAAATCCAATCCGATGTAAGTGTGGATTTTATCCAAAAGACGGTTGCCGATTATTTCAAAGTGGATATCGAATTGTTAAAAGCAAAGGTAAAAAAGCGCGAAATTGTTATTCCAAGGCAACTCGCGATGTACTTCTGCAAGCGCTATACTCAATTGACCCTGGCCCTGATAGGAGAAAATTTTGGCGGACGTGATCACAGCACTGTGATCCACGCACTGGAATCAGTCGAAGACATGATGAAGACCGATCCCAATTTCAAAAACTCAGTCGAAGAGCTGAGCAAGAAATTGAAACTGAGAATGGCGTCTTAGTTGGTAATCCGTAATATAAGGCGTCTCTAAAAACTCCTTGTACCCTTCCCTTCTGGAGAAGGGTGACGGCCACAAAAGGCAGGGTTTTAGAGATGACCATAAGTGATCGGTAATCAGTTTTTTTTCTCTGGTTTGCTATGGTTTCCCAATTACAACGGCACCATCGCCTGTAACCTATCGCATTTGTATGCAATAATTCATCTCAATAGAAATTGCAGCGGCAACTCTTGTCGGGAACTGGTTATTCCCTCCAATAACACGCGTCCTTTATAGGTTTTAAAGAAATCAATCACCTGCTGCGGATCCTTTACGCGCTGACGGTTGATGAAAATAATCGTATAGTTTTCTGGAATCCCCAATTTTTTGAACAGACCCTCTTTGAGTCTGAATACCTTGACGCCATAGTCCACTTCTTCCATCGTAGCACCCACCGTGGCATCGCTGTAGAATTTCCTTTTGATCAGGTTGGTGTCTCCGTATTTATTGAGCAGCGTGACCAGGACAGTTTTGGTTTCATCACTGCGGGCATAGGTAATGGAAATCTTGTCGCCCGGAGAACGATAACTCAGCTCTTCTTCGAATTCACTTTCTGAATTGATTTCTGCGTCATTCATTTTCAAGATAATGTCACCGGGCTTAAGACCTGCTTCCCGCGCGGCGGCGGCCAGATTTTTTTCAAACCCTTCCAATAAAACTCCTTTGAAGTTCTTAATGTTTGCATTCAGCCCATATTTGGTGGCGCTTTGATAATCATAATCCACAACGTTGCCGCCGAAAATTCCTTTTTGCACCGCGCCATATTTGATGATGTCCCCCACGACTTTTTTCGCAATATCGACCGGGATGGCAAAGGCATATCCGGTGTAGGATCCCGTACGGGAAAGAATGGCTGCGTTAATTCCAACCAGGTCACCGGTTCGGTTCACCAGCGCACCTCCACTGTTACCCGGATTGATCGCTGCATCAGTTTGAATGAACGATTCAATGGGAAATTTATCCTCTACAATGTTGATCCTCCGGCCTTTCGCGCTGACAATCCCGGCCGTAACGGTTGAAGAAAGTGAAAAGGGATTTCCAATGGCCACCACCCATTCGCCTACCTGCAAGTCTTTTGAACTACCTATCGTGATAGCAGGCAAATCTTTTTCGCTGATCTTCAAAACACCCAGATCGGTGGAGGGATCGGTGCCAACCAATTCCGCATCATAAGCATGTTTGTTGTAGATCACCTGAATTTTTTCTGCCGCCTCGACCACGTGGTTATTGGTAACGATGTAACCATCAGAGGTAAAAATCACACCAGACCCGGAGCTTACCTGCGTCTGCTGACCACCACCGCCAAACAACATATCCCAATAAGAGTAGGAAGAACCGCTTTGCGAAATACTGTTGATGTACACCACGCTCGGAGTTGCTTTTGTGGCGGCATCACTGAAGTCGACTTGCGTCGAACTTGCCGAGGTGCGCGGAGTGGTTGTCTTGGGTTGATAAATTTCTTTGGGGTCAAAATTAGTGACCTCATAATTGACTACCGGTTCTGCTCTTTTTTGCTTTTCTGTCTGATAAGAATAAAATGCAAAAGCACCTGCCAGTCCGGCCACAAATCCGATAATGATCGTTTGGAATGTCTTCATGATGGTCATTAATAAGTAGAGAGAATAAATTTCTTTTGCAGGTTATTTTTACCGCTAATGCGCAAAGAGCGCAAGGTTTGCAAGTATAATTTCCCTACGCCCTTCAGCGTCTTTGCGGCTTGGTGAGCTCCTGCTGCTACAGCCCAGCATCGTGATCAAAAATCATCCCAAACTTAGAAAAGTGGAAGAAATGTCAGATTGGCTTTAGTCTAAAGCTGCCCATCCCCTACCTTTGCATCCATGGGAATACGTTCGTTGCTGGCCAGGCCTTTTGCCGCCTACATTGCCGGCCAAACACAAAAATGGTCCTCACAGCCACTACTTTCTCAGCAACGGGTTTTTCATGATTTGATTGAAACCGGAAAAACCACGCAATTTGGAAGAGATCATGACTTTGCCGCGATCAAGTGCTATGAGGATTTCAAAAAGAGGGTCCCCATTCGTGATTATGAATTGCTCAAACCCTACATAGAAAGGGTTCTGGCGGGTGAGCCGGACATTCTTTGGAAGGGAAAACCGGCTTATTTCGCCAAGACTTCGGGCACGACTTCGGGCACCAAATACATTCCGATTACAAAAGAATCGATTCCCAATCACTTTGACAGCGCCAGGAACGCATTGCTCAGCTACGTTCATGAAACGGGCCATTCAGCTTTTCTTGATGGAGGTCTGATTTTTTTGTCGGGTAGCCCGGAGCTGGATGAAATGGCCGGGATCAAAACAGGCCGGCTTTCAGGGATTGTCAACCATCATGTCCCGGCTTATTTGCGCACGAATCAAAAACCAAGTTACGCTACCAACTGCATTGAAGATTGGGAGCAGAAACTGGAGAAAATCATTGACGAGACACTCGGTGTAAATATGACCTTGATTTCCGGTATTCCCCCCTGGGTACAAATGTATTTTGACCGGATCCAGGCGCGCACCGGCAAGAAAATAAAAGAGGTGTTTCCGAATTTTTCAGTGATGGTGTACGGTGGCGTCAACTTTGAACCGTATCGTGCGAAACTTTTTGAATCGATCGGAAAGGAAATTGATTCCGTTGAGACCTATCCCGCGTCGGAAGGATTTATTGCGTACCAGGATTCGCAGAAGGATGAGGGACTCTTGTTGCTGCTCTACACGGGAATCTTTTTTGAATTTATTCCGGCTGACGAATACTTTAATGAACACCCCCAAAGATTAACCATTGGGGAAGTTGAGTTGGGTAAAAACTATGCCCTGATTATTAACAGTAATGCAGGCCTGTGGGGCTACTCGATTGGAGATACGGTAAAATTTGTCTCAAAGAATCCCTATCGCATAGTAGTGAGTGGAAGAATCAAGCACTTTATATCGGCCTTTGGCGAGCACGTCATCGGTGAGGAAGTTGAAAAGGCAATGAAATTCACGATGCAAAAATTTCCGGAAGTGGAATTAGTGGAGTTTACAGTGGCGCCTAATGTAGCACCCAAAGAAGGCATGCCGCACCATGAATGGTTTATAGAATTTTCAAAAGTACCCGCGGACGCTGATGCGTTTTCATTGGAACTGGATAATCAACTTCGATCGCTCAATGTTTATTATGATGATCTGATCAGAGGAAATATACTTAGGACTTTGAGAATCACTTCGCTCCAGAAAAACGCGTTTATCGATTATATGAAGTCGGTTGGAAAATTAGGAGGGCAGAACAAAGTTCCGAGATTGTCGAATGACAGGAAGATTGCAGGAGAGGTGGAGAGGTGGATGGAGTGATCAGTGGATGCGAGTTTTGAGTTAACAACTCACAACTCTGTCTTGTCTTAAAATTCTATCTTCCCCTCTCAAAATCCTGTCGTTTCCTAACTAATACCTATTTTTGTAGTCACGTTGGATTTTAACCTCCACATTTCTCCTTGACCCCCAAAAAGCGCATTGCCATTCTTGGTTCCACCGGCAGCATTGGCAGTCAGGCATTGGAAGTAATCCGCGCACACAAGGAATATTTTGAGGTAGAGGTGCTAACGGCACAGGACAACGCTGGGCTTTTGGTGGAGCAGGCAAGGGAATTCAAACCCAATGCGGTCGTCATCGTAAATGAACTGCATTACCAGGAAGTCAAAGACGCCCTTATTCCGCTGGGCATTAAAGTTTTTGCTGGACAAAACGCATTGGATTCTGTTGTGCAGATGGATTCCATTGACCTCGTCGTAACGGCCATTGTCGGCTACGCGGGGCTGAAGCCTACAATCAAAGCCATTGAAGCTGGAAAACCTATCGCGTTGGCAAATAAAGAGACGCTTGTGGTGGCAGGCGCCTTGATTACGGAACTTGCAAAACAAAAGGGCGTCAATATTTTTCCTGTTGATTCGGAGCATTCAGCCATTTTTCAGTGTTTGGTTGGGGAATTTGACAATAGAATTGAAAAAATTGTGCTCACGGCTTCCGGTGGGCCTTTTCGAGGGAAAAAGCGTGAAGACCTGAAATCAATTACGAGGGACCAGGCTCTGAAACATCCCAACTGGACCATGGGCGCTAAAGTGACTATTGATTCAGCCTCGCTCATGAATAAAGGCCTTGAAATTATTGAGGCCAAATGGCTTTTTGGACTGAAACCGGAACAAGTTGAAGTGGTGGTGCACCCTCAATCCATTGTTCATTCGCTTGTGCAGTTTGAAGACGGATCTATAAAAGCGCAACTCGGATTGCCGGATATGCGTTTACCCATCCAGTTTGCAATGTCCTATCCGGAACGGCTGAAAAGCGACTTTCCAAGATTTGAATTTGCCAACTACCCGGCCCTCACTTTTGAAAAGCCCGATACAGAAACTTTTCGTAATCTTGCGCTGGCATTTGAGGCCTTGCACCGTGGCGGGAACATGCCTTGTGTGCTGAATGCGGCTAATGAGGTGGCGGTTGCCGAATTCCTTGAAGAAAGAATCGGTTTCCTTGAAATGTCGGAGGTCGTGGAACGATGCATGACCAAAATGGATTATATAGCACGTCCCGTTTATGAGGACTATGTGAATACGGATAGGATAACGAGAATTAGAGCACTTGAATTAATTAAGTAATGGAAGGAATGATTATGACGGCCCAGCTTCTGCTGAGCCTTTCAATTTTAATTGTGGTCCACGAGTGGGGTCATTTTATTACAGCCCGCACGTTTAAAATCAAAGTGGAGAAGTTTTATCTCTTTTTTGATTTTCTTTTTCCCATGGCCAATGTCTTGAATTTTTCTCTCTTCAAAATTAAACGGGGCGATACAGAATACGGTATTGGATGGTTTCCACTTGGCGGCTATGTAAAAATTGCCGGCATGGTCGATGAGAGCATGGACAAAGATCAGATGAAAGCGGTTCCGGAGCCGTGGGAATTTCGCTCAAAACCGGCGTGGCAACGGTTGATTGTTATGTTGGGTGGAATCATCGTCAATGTGATCGTCGGGATACTGATCTTCATTGGTATCACCTGGTTTCTGGGAGACACCTACATCCCCAAAAAATTTGTCAACGAACATGGGGGCATTCAGGCCCTGGCCCTGGCTGACTCCATCGGATTGAAAACGGGTGATCAGATTATCAGGATCAACGGCAAAGATTACGTTGATTTCAAAGATGTGGTCAAGCCCGATGTATTGCTTTCCCAAGGTTCCTATTACACCGTTTTACGCGAAGGAAAGGAAGTAAATATTGCTATCCCTGGAAATTTCATCGAAAATTTTAATAAAAAAGAGGCGGCATCCAATTTTGTAGCGCCGCGCATTCCGGCGATTATCGGGAGAGTAGCGGAGAAAAGTATTGCCGCGAAGGCCGGCTTAAAAGTTGGAGATCAATTCACTGAGATCGATGGTCATCCTGTGATATTCTATGATGAAGCCGTCAAGATTGTGAAAAGCGGCCCACGCGATTCGATTTCCTTTAAGGTTAGGAGAGGATCTGAAGTGCTGGCTTTTACCGAAAATTTCAAAGGGCAAGATATGATCGGATTTAATCCACAAGGAATCGATAAGAAAGAATTGTCCTATATCAATTATGGATTTGGACAATCTGTTGGGCTTGGGTTCACGCGGGCATTCGATGTCATCTTTGTTCAGCTTAAGGCCTTCAAAAAGATTTTTAGCGGCGAGATTTCATTCCGCAAATCGCTTTCCGGCCCCATCGGCATGGCTCAAGCTTATGGCGGGGTTTGGGATTGGGAACGCTTCTGGAGTATGACCGGATTATTGTCGATGGTATTGGCCTTCATGAACTTACTTCCCATCCCGGCTTTGGATGGAGGCTATGTGATGTTCCTGCTTTACGAAATGGTCAGCGGTCGCGAGCCTTCTGAAAAGTTTTTTGAAAATGCCCTCAAGGTTGGGATGGCGCTGCTGCTGCTCCTGATGGTGTTTGTGTTTTACAACGACATCGCCAAGTTGTTCACGGGGGGGTAATAGCTTTTAAGATTCACTTTGAATCTTAAACTTATTTAATCCTTGTAAATCTCAAATTCCACCCTGCGATTGATCTGTTTGTGTTCATCCGTGATTTCCTGTACAACCGGTTTTGAACTCCCCAGACCAATCGCCTGGATGCGGGTGGCGTCAAGATTAAATCCTTCCATCAGATAGGTCTTGATCGCATCCGCCCGGGCCTGAGAAAGCTTTAAATTGAGTTCTTCATTTCCAGATGAATCCGTGTGACCGGATATCTTTACTTTCAACTGAGGATGATCGACCATGAAATTGGCCAGCTTGTTCAGGTCGCCATGCATGTCGGGCAGAATTTCCGCCTTTCCGTTTTCGAACTCGAGGGATTGAAATGCGATTTTACTTTCGATGGGTTCTGCCACCTTGGTGACATCCTTGTCCCCACGCATAAAGAAAGCCTCTTCAATCCTGAAAAATTCATCCCCTTGAATAATCAATAGATAGTTACGGTTGTTAATCAGACTAAAATCAAACGAGCCGTCCTCCCGAAGATATTTAGGAGCCACTTCCACGCCTTTATCGAGATCGATAACCGATACAATTCCCTTCATGGGCTTTCCATCCTGACTTTTCAACGTTCCCCTGAATTGGGCAATCGCCAGGGGTTGTGCTTCCATCGGAACCGGAAAGGAATAGAGGTCAAGATTCTTGGGGTCATCGGTGGACCGGGCATAGTAAAGATCGTGGGACTGGGAGTCAATCGTGAAATAATATTCGCTGCCGGTTCCATTGACCAGCGGTCCAATGTTTTTGGGCTCGGTCCAGGCATTTCCTTTTCGGTAGGATTTGTAGATATCAAATTCCCCAAAATTGAGCGGGTGACCATCAGAACTAAAATACAACACATTGAACCGGTGATGAAAAAACGGACTGACTTCATTGCCTCGTGTGTTGATAATGGGACCCGCGTTCAATGCTTTTTGCCAATTCCCATTGCCGTCTTTAATTGAAAAATAAATATCCGAAAGACCAAATCCACCCACGCGGTTGGAGGCGAAGAACAAGGTGTCTCCGCTATGAGAAAGGGAGGGGTGTGAGTCCCAGCTTGTGCTATTGATGTTGGGCCCTAAATTTTTAACATCACCCCAGGTACTGTCTTTTTTTAGTGTGGCGTAATATAGATCGCAGTTGCCTAAAGTGCCCGGCGCGTTGCATCGGGAGAACAGTAAATATTTTCCATCTAAACTCAGACATGCAGAACCTTCATTATACAGTGTATTGATGGTCTTGAATTCTTCAGCCCTGGTCCAAACGCCGTCTACCTTGATGCTAAAAAAAAGATCCTCATCGAAAGTTCTCTCCTTGTGCTTATTGCGTTTGGAAGTAAACAACAAAACATAGTCAACGTTCCCGATGGTGGGTGCGTAGTCTTCCTTGGGTGAGTTGATATAATCTCCCATATTTTCCAATACGGCATGAGGAGGCTGGAGCGTATCAATTTCCTTGCGATAATTGACCAGGGTATAGTAGAAATCCAGCGCTACATAATATTTTTTCTTGTCGGGCTCCAGCGAATCGTATTGTGCATAGAGATCATTCATGTTGATCCCTTGTTGGTAGTGCTTGATAGCGAGTTTGTAGAGCAGGATGGCTTCACCGGGAGGGCCGTATTTTTTGGAAAGCGCAGCAAGCCTCCATAACATCGGCATATTCCGGGTGAAATTGTCAATGCCGAATTGAGAAATATATTCCTTCAAGGCTGCGTAAAGCGCTTCTTCCTGATGGTCGTTGTCGAGTTGATGGATTTTTTTGAATTTGGGACCGTCGTAATAATTCCGAACTTTGTTGACGTTTGGAAAATCGAATATGCCAGACTGGCTGTAAGTGGTTAGTGAGTCATTGAAATGAACCTGGTTGGCTTTTTTTAGCTTTTTCTTCTCCTTTTGGGCAAGGGAATCAGTTAAACTTGCTGTCAAAAACAGTGTCAAAAGGAGCAAAACGATGGTTTTCACTGCGCGCTGAATCGTCACAAAATCACAAGGATTAACGAAAGTTGAAACAATTTTACTGCATTTACAACGGCTTGGCATCTGGATTGAATGTTAAGCGAGGCATACAATTCTTATAGGAGACACAAGGTTTTTGTGTCAAATTGGCATTTATATTATGTTTAAATCATTGGAAATTACCCCATTAGTTCAGGAAGACTCCGAGGAGTTAATTCAACTGATTAACCCCGAGCAGGAATCCGATCTCAAACTGGAGGACCTTCCGGAAGAATTATCCATCCTTCCGATCAAAAATACAGTGCTGTTTCCGGGTGTGGTCATTCCCATTACGGTAACCCGACAGAAGTCAATACGGCTTATCAAAAAAGCCTATCAGGGTAACCGGATTATTGGTGTGGTAGCGCAAAAGAACAAGCAGGCTGAAGAGCCGGTCATTGATGATTTGTACAAGTTTGGCACCGTGGCCCGCATCATCAAGATGTTGGTTCTGCCCGATGGAAACACGACCATTATCATCCAGGGTAAAAATCGTTTTGCGATCAAAGAATATCTTCGTGAAGAGCCATTTCTGTCTGCCCGATTTGATTTACAAATAGAGCCGGCAGTTAATCTTCAAAGCAGGGAAGTCAATGCCCTGGTTCAATCATTAAGAGAGGCCTCATTCAAAATCCTGAAGCTCAATCCCGAAATACCCCAGGAGGCCCAAACAGCGTTGGACAATATTCAAAGCACGGCTTTCCTTATTCATTTTCTTTCCAGCAATCTCAACGTTGAAGTTTCGGAGAAGCAAAAAATTCTCGAAACGAATAACATTGTCGATCGTGGCACGCTGCTGCTGCAGTATATGCTTAAGGAAATTCAAATGCTGGAGATCAAGAGCGAAATTCATAAGAAAGTCCATACCGATATTGACCAACAGCAACGCGATTACTTTCTACGTCAACAGATTAAAGTATTGCAGGACGAATTGGGTTATGACGGGCCCGATAAGGAAGTGGAGAAGATGCGTAAGCGAGGTGCGGAAAAGAAGTGGTCAAAAGAAGTCTCCCATCATTTTAACAAGGAATTGGAAAAGGTTCTGAGAATCAATCCGCAGGCCGCTGAATTTCCTGTGGCCATGAATTATGTCGAGTTCATGCTCGATCTCCCCTGGGGTGAATACACCCAGGACGCATTTGACTTGAAGCGCGCACAACGGATTTTGGATAAGGATCATTTTGGCCTTGAGAAAGTCAAAAACAGAATTTTGGAATACCTGGCCGTTTTGAAATTAAAGCAAGACATGAAAGGACCTATCCTGTGTCTTTACGGACCACCCGGGGTAGGAAAAACATCATTGGGAAAGTCGATTGCCAAATCCCTCCAGCGGAATTACATCCGTATGTCGCTGGGAGGAGTGCACGATGAAGCCGAAATCCGGGGTCATCGCAAAACCTATGTGGGCGCCATGCCCGGCAAGATTTTGCAAAATATCAAAAAGGCAAAGTCGTCAAACCCGGTTTTTATTCTCGACGAAATTGATAAGGTACGGACAGATTTCAGGGGCGATCCATCGTCTGCATTATTGGAAGTGTTGGACCCTGAGCAGAACAATACCTTCGGCGACAACTATCTTGAAGTAGAATATGATCTCTCCAAAGTGCTTTTCATTGCAACTGCCAATTCACTGGATTCCATTCATCCGGCATTGCGCGATCGGATGGAAGTGATTGAATTGACCGGATACACGGTGGAAGAAAAATTACAAATCGCGGTCAAGCATTTGATTCCCAAACAGCTAAAGGAACACGGTCTCCGCAGCACCGACGTTAAGTTTTCAAGTGAAGCCATTGTCAAAATAATTGAAGCTTTTACCCGTGAGTCTGGCGTCAGGAATCTGGAGCGAAAAATTGGATCGGTCGTTCGCAACATGGCCAAATCGGTAGCGATGGAGGAGAAAGTGAAAAAGGAAATTGGACCTGAACAAATTATCAAAATCCTTGGCGCTGAAATTTTTGAAGAGGAATTATACCAAGGCAATGATATTGCAGGAGTTGTTACCGGCCTGGCTTGGACACAGGTGGGTGGAGATATTTTATTTGTCGAATCCAGTGTAAACCGGGGCAAAGGAATTCTTACGCTTTCGGGGCAACTCGGCGATGTGATGAAAGAATCGGCTATGGCGGCGTTGTCGTATCTCAAATCCAATGCTGCCTCACTGGGGATCGACCACCGGGTATTTCAACAGTACGATCTGCATGTTCACGTTCCGGCAGGGGCGGTTCCCAAAGATGGGCCCTCTGCCGGTATCACCATGTTAACTTCCCTTGCCTCTATTTTCACACAACGCAAAGTGAAAGCCAAATTGGCGATGACCGGTGAAATCACGTTGCGGGGAAAAGTGCTGCCAGTGGGTGGAATTAAAGAAAAGATTCTTGCTGCGAAGCGCAGCGGCATCAAAGAGATCATTATGAGCGCGAAGAACAAACGGGATATTCAGGAGATTGAGAAGCGCTATGTCAAAGGACTTACCTTTCACTATGTCAATACAGTAGATGAGGTGCTCAAACTTGCGTTGTTGAAAGAAAAAGTGAAGGACCCGCTTGAGTTCGTATTACAGGATGCAAAAGCAAATTGATAAAATCACTCCGAGAACAATTCTATTTTATGTTAGATTCCAAATATCAGACGCCCCAACAGATTGTAGAAGAGCTTGATAAATATATTGTCGGGCAATATGAGGCGAAGCGAAATGTAGCCATTGCTTTACGCAATCGCTGGCGGAGGATGAATGTGACTTCAGAAATCCAGGGAGAAATTGTTCCGAATAATATTTTGATGATCGGTGCGACTGGTGTTGGGAAAACTGAAATTGCCAGACGGTTGGCAAAGATTGCAGATGCACCATTTGTGAAAGTGGAGGCGTCCAAATTTACAGAAGTGGGTTATGTTGGTCGCGATGTAGAGAGCATGGTCCGTGATCTGGTGGAGCAATCGGTAAACATGGTCAAGGCACGCAAGAAAGAAGAGGTGAAAGAAAAGGCGGCCCAGGCGGTGGAGGAGGTAATCCTGGATGCGTTGATTCCACCGTTAAAATCCACCACCGCTAAACCCGCTGGTTTTGATGCCAATGGAATGATGACCGAAGACGAAGAACTGAATGAGCGGACGCGTAATCATTTTAGGGAAAAAATTAAAAACGGAGAACTTGAAAGCCGAAAAATAGAGATTAATATCAAGCAAGGTGGAAATGGCAATGTAGGGATGATTGGCGCCGGGATGATGGATGAAGTTTCGATGATGAACCTTCAGGAAATGCTAAGTGGGATGATGCCCAAGAAACCCAAGAAAAGAAAAGTGACTGTAGCGGAGGCTAGAACAATATTGTTGGAAGAGGAGGCGTCACGACTCATTGACATGGATGAAGTAAAGGAAGAAGCCATCCGCCGGGCAGAGGAAGCTGGAATCATTTTCATCGATGAGATTGACAAAATTGCATCGGGCTCGGGCCGCAAAGGTGGAGGTGGTCCGGACGTAAGCAGAGAAGGGGTGCAACGCGATTTATTGCCCATTGTTGAAGGCAGTACCGTCAACACCAAATATGGAGTGATCAAGACCGATCATGTATTGTTTGTTGCTGCCGGAGCTTTTCACATGTCAAAACCTTCTGATCTGATTCCAGAGTTACAAGGGCGTTTTCCAATCCGGGTTGAATTGAGCAATCTGACCAAGGAAGACTTTATCCGGATTCTAAAGGAGCCTAAGAACGCTTTGACCAAACAATACATCGCCTTGTTTGAATCGGAAGGTGTAACGATCACTTTTGAAGATGACGCAGTGGACGAGATTGCACTGATTGCCTTTACCATAAATGCTGAAATTGAGAATATTGGCGCCCGCAGGTTACAGACTGTGATGAGTAAATTGCTGAACGAATTCCTCTTCGACGTTCCGGATAAGATCAAAGCCAGTTCGACGATCCTTATTACCAAGGTCATGGTGCACGAAAAATTGCAAGGCTTTGTTAAAAATAAGGATTTAAGTGAGTATATTTTGTAGTGATTAATTGCCGGACACTGCTTGCAACGCCTTTTTTGCATAGCATGCCTTTCCGGTCTCGCCCAAAATAAAGCCAAAAAGGATTCGATCCGCAACCTCAGCGTTCAGCGATTTCTAGATTATTTTTTTGTCTGGTCAGTGATAAAGCAACGGTCCACGTCCTTTGAATTTAAAACCAATTCCAATGCCGCTGAACAACAAAAAGAAGTACCGCAATGGCGAATCGAATGCGCAGGACCTCCAGACCAACGTCTTGGGAAAAAACTGGGGCGAGGATCTGTACATTTCGGATTACCAGGGCTTTTATAAAGATGAAAAGGCATGGTTTTTAGAGATGCCCCTGATTTTACAGATGGCGCAGATGTGAGTTCGGCATTGTGACATCCCAATCTGTCAGGGCGAAAACAACCTTACTCTATCATTTTAGGAAAGTCGAAAAACAATCGTTCGCCACACCCCTTGCAGATTTCACGCCAGTTGCGGATATGCAATTCACCCGCCACAACACCACACGTGGGAATGTTATCGATGTTATCATTAAACAAATGATTGACCAATTCTGTGATACCCGGATTGTGACCAAAGATCATCACCGATTCTATTTCACCAGGCACTTTGCTCAGTTCCTTGAGAATCGAAAGCCATTGCACGACGTCCGCATGATAAAGTCTTTTATCTGTTTTGATTTTGTGAACAGGATAATCCAACGCGGCTGAGAATTCTTTGCAGGTGACGAGTGTCCTGACGGCCGGGCTTGAAAGAATTAGGTCGGCATGAACATTGCGTGCCTTTAATCGTTTCCCCATTCGCGGTGCATCGATGCGTCCCCGATCATTTAGCGGACGGTCGAAGTCGATAAGTGCAAGGTTGTCCCAACTGGATTTAGCGTGCCGGACGAGGTAAAGCTTCTTCATGGGTGATCAATTTAATGAAACTACCGTTATCTTTGCAGTCGATTTATGGAAAGCCGCCCTGTAAAAAAGAAGATCAAGTACATGGCGATATACTATTTCGTCCGTTTCTTGATTTTTGTTTCGAGTCTGATTCCAAGATCGTTGTGGCTTGCCTTCTGCGGTCTTTTGGGAAGGATCGCTTATGCATTTGCCTGTAAGTCTCGCCAGCACGCGATAACGCACCTTGGCATGGCTTTCGGCAAAGATAAATCGCCGCAGGAAATTCTAACATTGAGCAAGCGCATGTTTGTTATGCTCGGCAAAAATGCAGGAGACATTATTCGTGCGCGGGGCGCTGTTCGGACGCTGGCTGATTTGGACCGGTTTTTGGTCGTGGAGGGTTATTCGCATTTTGAAAGCGCCATCGCCCGGGGGAAAGGAGTGATTTTTCTCACTTGTCATCTTGGTGCATTTGATCTTCAGATAACAGTCATGTCATTGCGTGGATTGAAGCCCAACATCATAGGCACTCCGTTGAAAGACGAACGCCTTAATGAATTGCTTTTTGACTACCGCAATTCCCATGGGGCTATTGCAATCGAGCGCGGCAAGGAAACGTTGCGGCTGATCAAGGCACTAAAGAGAGGGGGATCGGTGGCCATTCTAATTGACCAGGATACCAAAGTGAAAAGTCGGTTTGTTGATTTTTTTGGAATGCCGGCGGCTACCCCAGTAGGGGCCGCTATCCTTGCCCTGAAAACCGGCGCAGCCATCATACCGACCTATATTTATTTAGGGGATGACAATATTCAGCACATGCACATACTTCCGATGATACCTTTGGAGGTGAGCGGTGATGATGAGCAGGACATGATCGTTAATACCCAAAACTATACCCGTTTTATTGAAGCGCAAATTAGAAATCATCCGGAACAGTGGGTGTGGATGCATGAGCGTTGGAAAACACAGCCGGGGGAGGAGGTTAAGTGAGGGAGTATCCGTATTCCGTGATCGATGATTCGATGATTTAAGGGTAATGTTTTTTATGAGAAAGCGTTCTGGGATTTTGGTTTTTTTAGAAAATACTGAATACTTCACAACGCACCTGTGCCAGGGCACCTGGTATTTTATACTTTAACCTTAAACTTTAAAAATGTTTCCCCAGCTCATCCATCGTCTCAGTGCTACCTTCGAAGTATTTGATCTGGTGGCGGTGTTTTTGTTTGCCACGACCGGGGCGTTGGCGGCCATTCGAAAAAAATACGATTTTATTGGCGTGCTGATCCTGGCTTTTGTGTCGGGCATCGGCGGTGGATTGATACGTGATGCAGTGTTTATACAGGACGGGCCGCCACTCGCCGTGCGCGATACCAAATACCTGATGGTGATCCTGGCTGCGTTTGGTTTGTCAATGGTTTTTCACGGCACATTGTCCAGAATGAAACGGACAACCATTCTGGTGGATGCCCTGGGTCTTGGAACCTATGGTGTTGTGGGTGCCCATGCCGCGCTGCGAGCAGGATTGGTGCCATTGGCCGCCATTATGGTGGGCTTATGTAATGCTGTTGGAGCAGGACTCATTCGGGATGTGCTCATCCGGGAAGAGCCCATGATTTTCAAACCGGGACAATTCTACGCCGGTGCAGCCATAGCCGGATGCGTTATTTTTGTTTCACTGAATGTCCTGCTGGAAATGGACGACACGTATGCTGCGATGATCGCCATCGTTTTCACATTCACGCTCAGATTACTTTCTGTTTACTTTAACTGGCAAACAAAATCCATCAGAAAGGATCCGGAGTAGCGACCAGCATTAGCGTCATCATTAAATCATTTGAATCAGCGGTCGGTCAGTGGTCAATGTTCGCTTTCGGCAGTTTAAAACTAAATACCGATCCCTTTCCGATTTTGCTCTCTACTTCTGCATGGGAGCCGTGACCTTCCAGGATATGCTTTACGATGGCGAGGCCAAGACCTGTTCCACCTTTTTCGCGACTCCGGCTTTTGTCCACTCGGTAGAATCGTTCAAAAATTCTTGGTAAATGCTGAGATGGAATACCCTCACCAGTGTCATCGATAAATGTTGTAATATTTTTTTTTCCAATGTCGAAGCTCACGGAAACACTGCCACCCTCGGCCGTATAATTGATGGCATTGGAAACCAGGTTGGTCAGCACCTGGGTGATGCGCTGCCAGTCGGCGTGCACCGTGATCCGGGTGTGATGTTTGTCGAGTTGCAGATTGATTTTTTTCTTTTCTGCTTTTTCCTCAAACTGCTCCACCACTTCCTGAGCCAGTTTATACAAATCGATATCTTCGAAATGCATTTTGATGTCTCCCGTTTCAATTTGTGAGAGGGTGAGCAGATCTTGTACCAGGGCATCCAGGCCATCCAGGCTTTTAGCAGCTTTTTTTAGGAATTTGTTCCGGACATTCTTGTCGTTGACCGCCCCATCGAGCAAGGTGTGGACAAAACCCTGGGCGGCAAAAATGGGCGTCTTTAATTCATGGGATACATCCGCAATAAATTCTTTGCGGAAGGCTTCCAGTTTTCGGAGTTCGTCGATTTCTTTTTGTTTGAGTGTGGCGAAGGAATAAATTTCCTCGTTGATGTTCTGTAACGGATTCAGCGCCCCGGATTTTTGCTCGGCAATTCCCGATAATTCTTTTTTGCGCAGTTTGCCCATCATTTTGTAAATCTTATTGATTTCACGAAAAATCAGAAACTCCAGAACGATAAAGATAAGCAGATAGGAGGCGGAAAAACTGATAATCGATGCTACGATGAGGACATCCATGCCAGCACCCTGGACGAGTGAAAGAAAAAGGGCAGTAACCAGGGCAATTGAAGTGGCTAGCAGCAGCGCCAGAATGCGGGCACTATATACCATCGTTAATTGAGATTGAATTTATACCCCACTCCCTTTACAGTGGTAATATAATCATCTCCAATCTTTTCCCGCACCTTCCGGATATGAACATCCACAGTACGGGCCAATACATATACATCTGAACCCCATATATTTTGTAATAAGTCATCCCTGCTAAAGACTTTATTGGGATTTTGCGCCAAAAAAAAGAGAAGTTCAAATTCTTTTTTAGGAAGACTGATTTCCTTGCCTTTGACTTTGATGGTATAGCTGGTGCGGTCAATCGTTAAGCTCCCCACCGTGATTTGGGTTACTGTGGACTTCTTTTTTGAATCCCTTCTGAACAAGGCACTGATCCGGCTCATGAGCGCCCGTGGTTTGATTGGCTTGGTAATGTAGTCGTCGGCACCAACGTCAAAAGCAGCCACTTCCGAATATTCTTCAGATCGGGCTGTCAGGAAGACAATAAAGGTATTTTGTAGTTCCGGAATCGCGCGAAGTTGACGGCAGGTCTCCACGCCATCCATCTTGGGCATCATGATATCAAGCAGCACCAGATCGGGGTGAAAGCGCTTGGCCAACTCCACGCCCACGAAACCATCGCTGGCGACTTTTACATCGTACCCTTGCTTCTCCAGATTGTATTTCAATAATTCTAAAATGGGCTCTTCGTCATCAACGACGAGTACTTTCTGCAATGGCTTATTGCCCATGATTTCAGGTTGTTATGCGCATTAAAAGTAGAGAGAAATTAAGCGAATTAAAAACCAGTGTTATGTTCTTAACAATTCCTTAATCCTTTGGATCATTGGGCATTGGCCATGAGGGCTTAGTTGAGGTAAACCGACGACCAGCGAAGATGCACATAACAATTTGGTCACAACGGATACTTCCTGGCAAGGTAATGAAGGTAACCCTTCAAGTCTCCAGGGAATTTGTTGTTCATTTCGATTTTGAATTGATCCAGCTTTGATTGGTAATGACGGAATGCCATAAAATAGGTATTGTTGGGCAATTGCTTGGCAAACCGTTTGGAAGACCTTTTCTGTCCCTGCAATGAAAGCGTGTCCATTGCGTTCACAATCTTCCGGATATATCCTTCTTTCTTTTTTTGCTTGACTTCACGGGGATCCCTTTCGCGCAAAGTGTGATACAAACTATCCAACCCCAAAGCGCCACGCAACATGTGTTTGCTGTAGCGACGGTAGTCCTGATCTTCGTATAAATAGGTGGTGTACACTTTTGAGTGCTTGCCAAATTTATCCGCCAAAAATTCATAGACGGCAGTATCCCCAATGAAGGATGCCAGATTCTCATTAAAGTCTACGCTATCTTTCACCCATAAGGTGGCATGGACCATTTCATGAATGATCAAACTCGCCAGGTCACCATCATTCCGCTCCAGCATGCCGGTGAGGATCGGATCCGTAAACCATCCCAGGGTTGACCATCCATCCGGATTGCGTACGCTAACATCCCATCCCTCTTGCTGAAGTTTTTTACTTTCTGTCAGGGCCTCGTCTTTATTAAAATATCCTTTGTAAGGTACGGTGCCAACAATCGGGAATTTCCACAGTTTAGGTTTCAATTGAAAGGGCTCGCAAGCTGTCACCACCCACAACACCTCTTGTCCTCGTTGATCGTAAACCGTCTTGTAGTTTTTGGTGTCCTTGAGATCCAGCGAGTCGATCGCATATCGGCGGATTTCCTCAATTATTTTCAGTTTTGCTTTGAGGGAATCCGGGAATCCCGGATCACGCAACATCACTTCTACTGATCGCGCATTCCATACTATTTTTACCTGGCCTATTCCCTGTCCGACTCCATAGACGATGAGCGACCAATTCCAGATCACCATCACCATCAGTACCAGCAATACGACAAGTAAGATTTTGCGAATCATATTTTCTTGCGCTTCCAAAGAAAGAAGCGGTCACGAAAATTCAGATAAACGCCATAAGAAGTTTGAATACTTCCATAATAGAAATCGTAGTAAGGCTCAAAACGCGCGCTGGCATACAGGCCATCGCTGATTTTGATGTTATACAGTAAACGCAGAATAAATAACTTCATCATGTGATGCTGTTGTGCTGGATTGAAAACCGATACCGAAGGGTAAATCTTGCCGCCTTCTACCGTAATGAACTCATGGCCATACCAATAACTACCCATGACATCGAGACCATATTTTGTTGAAAGGGTTGCATTAAAATAAGCGCCTGACCCATCGTGGAAAGGTTGGATCAGATCCCGCGAGAGCGACTTATAGTAAACATAGAACCCATTGAACCGGGTTTCACGCACCCAGCTGACCGACTGGTGCTTCACCTCCAGGCCAAGGGCTGTATTAAACAGTGTTTCGACCGGACCGGAAAAGCGATAGTTGATTTGTCCTCCATGGTGGTGCGTCACCATCTGGATTGGTATGTTGATTTGTGTTGACCCCAAATTGGCAATGCGCTTGTTCAGATTCAGACCTGCGGTGAGTTGCTCCTGATTAGAATCATTAAGATAAATCATCTTGTTCCAATCGATCCATAAATCCATAAACAGATCATCACGCATGACCTGAAGTTGCATTCCGTTTTCCAACCGGTTATTGAGCACCCTTTCAAAATCATAAAGTGGCTCAATAAGCCGGTGATTGAGGCTGCCTTCGAGATTGCCGAAAATCAGAGAGAAATATTTCTGCTGGTATTTTAGAGATAGCGTGGGAGCTATGGTCGTATAATTTGAATTCCCAAAATCCTTTTGAAGGTATATGCCCCCATCAATGCGGATATTCTTGGTGATATGATAGCTCAGGTAGGGGTTAAATTGATATCCAAAAAGAGTGTATCCCGTGATGACAGGGTTTAGGTAATTGTCGTACTCGTTGTCTTTGCTAAATCCAAGAAAATTGACCCCCAAAAACAATTTGTCAGAGTCCGCCCGATTCATCTTCATCCTGTCCTCAAAGACACGATTATCGAGCTGACCATAAGTCTGTACAAGGTTCAGAATCAGGAAGAATGAGATTAAAAACCGGAGCATCCTTAAAGTGCAAGTTAAAACAGTTAAGCGTTAATCGTTCACCGCTAAGGTGTTTAAAGTTTGGAAATCCGAACATAAAATTGTCAGGATAAAAGTAAGAATTATCATTTCGTAATTGCACTTCGAAGTGGTAATTTCGGCCCCGGCCATAAATATAATATAACACAAACTACTTCTGATAGACTTATGAGCGAAAACAAAGAGAAACTCAAGGCACTTCAACTGACCATCGATAAACTCGAAAAAACTTACGGCAAGGGCACCGTCATGAAATTGAATGATCAAAAGGTGATGGACGTGCCGGCCATTTCAACAGGATCGCTGGGATTGGATATTGCTTTGGGTATTGGTGGCATTCCACGTGGAAGAGTTACCGAAATATATGGGCCGGAATCTTCGGGCAAGACAACCCTGACCATGCATTGCATTGCGGAGGCGCAAAAAAAAGGTGGCTTGGCTGCTTTTATTGATGCCGAACATGCTTTTGATAAAAGCTATGCCGAAAAACTCGGTATTGACACAGAAAATCTACTGATTTCACAACCTGACAACGGCGAGCAAGCATTGGAAATCGCCGAACACCTGATCCGCTCCGGAGCGATTGATATTATTGTCATTGACTCGGTAGCGGCATTGGTGCCTAAAGCTGAGTTGGAAGGGGAGATGGGTGAAAGTAAAATGGGTCTCCAGGCCAGGTTGATGTCTCAGGCGTTGAGAAAACTTACCGGCACAATCAGCAAAACAGGATGTGCTTGTATTTTCATCAATCAGCTTCGTGAGAAAATCGGTATTGTTTTTGGAAACCCAGAAACGACCACGGGGGGCAATGCCCTGAAATTTTATGCCTCGGTGCGTCTTGATATCCGACGGATTGGTCAGATCAAAGAAGATGCCGATAATATTACTGGAAATCGCGTGAAAGTGAAGGTGGTGAAAAATAAAGTTGCTCCGCCTTTCAAAGTAGTGGAATTTGATATTATGTATGGGAGGGGAATTTCAAAATCCGGTGAGATCGTTGATCTGGGAGTTGAACTCAACATCATTCAGAAGGCGGGGTCATGGTTTTCCTACAACGGAAACAAACTGGGCCAGGGTCGCGATTCAGTCAAACAATTGATTGAAGATAATCCGGAACTCTCCGATGATCTTGAAAAGAAAATCAAAGAGAAAATCGCCGGCGGCGCGGATGCTAAAAAGGAAGAGGGGGAATAGTCGGTAATCAGTATTCGGTGAACGGCGGATTAGTTTGATCGGATGGCAGCGACTGGATCGAGTCGGGCGGCCATTGCTGCGGGAACAATGCCAGCCGCGATGCCGATGACGGAGGACACGCCAATTCCAAGAACGATATTTTTGACGGAGAGTACCACCTCCAGGCTCCCCAATGGAATAAACGTGATGAGATAAACAAGGAGAAGTCCGGCCAGTCCTCCAATCAAACTGAGGAAAATGGATTCAAACAAAAACTGAAAAAGGATAAAGTAGTTTTTAGCCCCTAGCGATTTTTGCAAACCGATGATGCTGGTTCTTTCTTTAACAGAAACAAACATGATGTTGGCGATACCAAACCCGCCAACCAGAATTGAAAAACCACCGATAATCCATCCTCCAATGCTGAAGACATCAAAAACGCCGCTAATCAGATTCATGATGGCCTCCGGCCTGTTTAATGCAAAGCTGTCTTTTTGTAGCGGCTGAAGACCTCTTCGGATCCTTAAAAGTCCACGCAATTCGTTTTCCAATTCCACCAGGCCAATATCCCCTGTCTCGCCTTTTATGCCGATTGTTGATTGCAACTCATTCCACGCACCCGTTCCGGTCAGGTACAGTTTTCTTAATGAATTGTAGGGAATGATGACGGAATAATCATTGCTGGACCAGCCCATAAAGCTTTCCCCCTCTTTTTTCATCACGCCGATAATGATGTACTTCAGATTCTGAATCTTTACAGATTCCCCGACAATATTTCCAGTGGGGAACAAGGCCTTGGCCACTTCATAACCCAGCACGGCAATATTTTTTCCCGCTTCCACTTCATCACCGTTAAAGTACCGGCCCTTCTCCAGTTTAAGGTCATAGATTTTCTCATATCCCTGTCCTCCGCCGGTCAACTCGATCTGGCCTATGCTACTGCTGCCATTCCGGATGATTACATTGCCTTTGGATGCGAAAATTGACATGCCATCATAATTTTTCAGGTTTGTCTGAAGAAAACGGAAGTCGGCAAGGGAGGGGCAGGGTCTGCGCCAGTATTCCCACCACTTATAATTCCCATCCCCTTCGGCAACGAATGGCCACTTGTCAACATAAATAACATTGGTTCCCAAAAAATTAAGACTGTCTTTAATGTTCTTCTCTAATGAATCGACCAGGGTAAGTACTGCGATGATCGAAAAAATTCCAATCGTTACGCCCAGCAAGGAAAGAATAGTCCGTAGCAGGTTTGAACGGAGGGCCTTCCATGCAAATCCAAAACTTTCTGCAATAAGTCGTATCGTCAGCATTTGAATTTCAATATGGTGTACTATTTGCGATCACAACGATTTTGCACATTTTTTATTATTAATTTGACCGGATTGCATTAACAGGATCCAATCGGGCAGCCATGGCGGCAGGAACAATTCCCGCCACGATTCCAATGATCGTAGACACGCCAATTCCTAGGACTATGTTTCTAATGGTCAGTACCACTTCCAAACTTCCAAACGGGATAAAAGTAAAAAAGAAAACCAAGAGCAGGCCAGTGAGGCCGCCAATGAGACTCAGAAATATGGATTCGAAAAGGAACTGGAAAAGGATAAAATAATTCTTGGCACCCAGCGACTTTTGTAACCCAATAATACTGGTTCGCTCCTTGACTGAAACAAACATAATGTTGGCTATTCCGAATCCTCCTACCAATATTGAGAAGCCACCAATAACCCAACCGGCCATACCCACGACATCAAAAAGGCCCGATACCAGTTTTATAAAAGCTTCCGGCCGATTCAGCGCAAAATTATCCTTTTCAGCAGGCCGGATACCCCTCCGGTTTCTAAGGAGTCCCCGGATTTCATTTTCTAGTTCGACAAGCCCGATATCCTCGTCAAAACCCTTTACGCCAATACGCGAACTGATTTCATTCCAGGTTCCAGTTCCGGTCTGATACAAACGACGAAACGAATTGTAGGGAATGATGCAAGCATAGTCGTTGCTGGGGGTTCCCAAAAAGCTTTGACCTTCTCTCTTGATCACCCCGACAATCTTATATTTTGAATTCTTGATCTTGATTTCCTGCCCGATCGGGTCTTCATTATTGGGGAAAAGCGCTTTGGTCACTTCGTAACCCAAAACCGCAACATTCCTTCCCGCCTCCACCTCGTCGGGGGTCATGTAACGACCCTGGGTTAAATTGATGTCATAAATCTGTTCATACCCCGTACTTCCTCCCCTGAGTCCAATCTGACCAATGCTATTGGATCCCCGTGTGATAATGCTGTTTCCCTTTATCCCAAAAATGGTGATGCCGCTCTGATTCCGAATGCTGGATTGAAGAAACTTAAACTCATTGAGTGAAACATTGGGTCTTCGCCAATATTCCCACCATTTGTATTCTTCACCGCCTGGGAATGGCCATTTTTCGACATAAATCACGTTTGAGCCCAAAAAATCAAAACTGTCTTTAATATTCTTTTCAAGGGAATCTACCAGGGTGAGGACTGCAATAATCGCAAAAATCCCGACCGTCACCCCCAGCAGTGAAAGAATGGTACGCAATAAGTTGGAGCGAAGCGCTTTCCAGGCAAATCCAAAACTTTCTCCGATAAGCCGTAGGATCAGCATCACGCTATTAACCTGTTTTTGCTGTTTAAGGTTGCGAATTTAGTATGTCAAACGCTGATTTTGATACTGACGGTTCCTGCGGATGATTGTTACACCCAACAGTCAATCCATTTTTTAGCCAAATTGAGGAAGTCATATAGGTTGTATTTCGTTGCAGTTTCCTTATTTTTGCACCCTTATAAAAATACCGTAAGGATACCCGTAAGTTGCCTATGAAGTTATCCGAATTCAAGTTCGAACTCCCCAACAGTCTCATCGCTTCCCATCCAGCCGAAAACCGTGACGACGCCAGAATGATGGTGATCCACAGAAGCACCGGCAAAATCGAGCATAAAGTTTTTAAAGACATAGTCGGCTACTTTGATGAAGGCGATGTGATGGTGGGAAATGATACCATGGTATTTCCTGCACGTCTGTATGGCCGCAAGGAAAAGACCGGGGCCAAAATTGAAGTCTTCCTGCTGCGAGAGCTCAATGCAGAAATGCATTTATGGGATGTGTTGGTAGACCCCGCCCGCAAAATAAGGGTGGGCAACAAACTTTATTTTGGAGATGGTGATTTGGTGGCCGAAGTCATCGACAACACTACATCACGTGGGCGCACCATTCGTTTCTTGTTTGATGGAGATGGAGATGCGTTTAGCAAAATTGTAGAAACATTGGGGGAAACTCCGCTGCCAAAATACATCAAACGCAAAGTGGAGCCTGCCGACAAAGAAAGGTTTCAAACCATCTATGCGAAAAAGAAGGGTGCAGTGTCGGCTCCGACCGCTGGGATGCATTTTACAAAACAATTGATGAAACGCCTGCAGATCAAAGGCGTGGATATGAGTTTTGTGACCTTGCACATTGGGCTCGGTACCTTCCGTCCGGTGGATGTGGAGGACCTTACAAAGCACAAAATGGATTCTGAGAATTTTATTGTTGGCGCTGAAGCGGTGAAGTTGGTTAACCAGGCGCTGGATAATAAGAATAAAGTTTGTGCCATTGGTACGACCTCTATGCGCGCCCTCGAATCGGCTGTATCCGCCAATAATCGTTTGAAAGAACGCGAAGGCTGGACCGATAAATTTATTTTTCCCCCCTACGAATTCAAAATCTGCAGCGCCATGGTCACTAATTTTCACCAGCCCGAATCGACCTTGTTGATGATGGCCTGTGCCTTTGGAGGATTTGACCTGATCATGAAGGCATATGAAACCGCCAAAAAAGAGAAATACAAGTTTTTGACGTACGGAGACGCGATGCTGATTGTTTGATGTGGACCTCACCCCAACCCTCTCCGGAGGAGAGGGGGCAGTTCGCTCTTAATTAATTCGCTTCCATTTTTGATCAAACAACAAGTTGTGGCACCCAAGGAATACGCCCTGATCGTAGCAGGAGGAAAAGGCACTCGGATCAAAAACAGTCTTCCCAAACAATTTATTGAATTGAATGGTAAACCTGTTCTTTTGCATACGCTGGAAGCTTTTTTCAAGTATTCCCAAAATATCACAGTTATACTTGTTTTGCCGGAGGAAAACTTTTCAATCTGGGAGCAGATTTGCAAAAAATTCAACTTCACAAAACCGTTTATCCTTCAAAAAGGTGGAGCCAGTCGGTTTGAATCGGTGCGCAATGGCCTGGATAAAATTGAAGACAACGGATTGGTGGCTATACACGACGGAGTGCGCCCGCTTGTGAGCGAAGCGTTGATCGGAGCCTCATTCCGGCATGCTGCAATTCACCGGTCCGCCGTTGCTGCGGTTCCATTAAAAGAGTCACTTCGAATAAAAGATCAGGACCATACCAAAGCGGTGGACCGCGGCCTATATCACCAGATTCAAACACCACAAACATTTGATATTCAACTGATCAAGAAAGCCTATCAGACGAAAGAGGATCCTTCATTAACAGATGATGCCAGTGTAGCGGAAAAAGCAGGACATGTCATTTCGCTGTTTGAAGGGAGTTTCGAAAACATCAAAATTACGACACTGGAAGATTTGGTGATTGCTGAGGCGTTATTAAAACAGAAAAGCTGACCAGGAGCCAGCTTTCTAAAAAATATCCTTAGACAATTCTAATATTCATCTTCATTAAAGAAGAAATCCTCCTTGGTCGGATAATCCGGCCAAATTTCCTCAATGCTTTCATAAGGTTGACCGTCATCTTCCAATTCCTGAAGGTTTTCCACCACTTCAAGAGGGGCCCCCGACCGAATAGAAAAATCAATCAATTCATCTTTAGTGGCAGGCCAGGGGGCATCTTCCAGGTAAGAGGCCAATTCGAGTGTCCAATACATAATTTTTTCCTCCTGTTAATTTTCCGCAAAAATAGAATTAATTAGGCCATAGTCAATAGACCTTGGTCGATAGTTTGAAAACATAAAAAGTAACCCTTTTGCAGCCGTTTGCAAAAGCCCTACATCTATGGACTATGGACGAAAAAAGCCATATTTGCCGCTGCTTGCCCGTAGCCCTGACATTTCAAGGTGAAGGCAGGCCTCAAATATTAAAATTCATGGCTGACGAAAAAATAATTTTCTCGATGGCTGGGGTCAACAAGATTTACCCGCCCAGCAAACAAGTTCTCAAAAATATCTACCTCTCTTTCTTTTACGGTGCCAAGATCGGTGTGCTGGGTCTTAATGGCTCCGGAAAGTCGTCCTTGTTGCGCATTATCGCAGGGCAGGATAAAGAGTTTCAAGGTGAAGTCGTTTCGGATATCACCTTCAGTGTTGGGCTGCTCGAACAGGAACCCCGTCTTGACAAAAACAAAACGGTGAAAGAGATCGTGGAGGAGGGTGTAAAGGAAACCGTCGACCTATTGAAACAGTTTGAACAAATCAATGAAAAATTTGGCGACCCGGCTATTTTGGACAATCCGGATGCCATGGATAAACTCATCCAGAAACAAGGTGAAATCCAGGAGAAGCTGGACGCGATTGGTGCCTGGGAACTGGATCATAAACTAGAACGTGCGATGGACGCACTCCGCTGTCCTCCGCCCGATGCCAAAGTGGAGCACCTTTCCGGCGGGGAGAAAAGAAGAATCGCCTTGTGCCGCTTGCTGCTACAGGAACCCGACGTGCTCTTGCTGGATGAGCCCACGAACCATCTCGACGCGGAATCGGTGCAATGGCTGGAGCAACATCTCCAACAATATAAAGGTACCGTCATTGCAGTAACCCACGACCGTTATTTCCTTGACAACGTCGCGGGCTGGATACTTGAGCTCGATCGTGGTGAAGGGATTCCCTGGAAAGGAAATTATTCTTCCTGGCTGGATCAAAAACAAAAGCGGTTGGCGCAGGAAGAAAAAACCGAATCCAAACGTCAGAAAGCATTGGAGCGTGAATTGGATTGGGTGCGCATGAATCCGAAAGCGCGTCAGGCAAAAGGAAAAGCACGCCTGGGAGCGTATGAAAAACTCATGAGCCAGGAGACTAAGGAGAAAGAAGAGAAACTGGAATTGTTTATTCCGCCTGGCCCCCGCCTTGGAAATAAAGTGATTGAAGCCAATGGCGTATCAAAGGCTTATGGAGACAAACTGTTGTATGAAAATTTAACCTTTTCCCTTCCACCGGCGGGCATCGTAGGTATTATCGGTCCCAATGGCGCAGGAAAAACTACACTTTTCAAAATGATTACCGGAAACGAAAAGCCGGATACAGGAACTTTTTCGGTAGGAGAAACGGTGCAAATCGCCTATGTCGATCAGGAACACGATGACCTGAAGCCGGAGGATACCGTTTGGCAAGCCATCACGGGAGGAAATGAGTTGATCATGATCGGAGGCAAAGAACTCAATTCACGTGCCTATGTGAGCAAGTTTAATTTTGGCGGAAACGATCAACAAAAAAAGGTCAAAGAACTTTCAGGTGGTATGCGCAACCGCACGCACCTGGCCATCGCATTAAAACAAGGAGGCAATCTGTTGCTATTGGATGAACCTACTAACGATCTTGACATCAATACCCTGCGCGCGCTGGAAGAGGCGCTGGATAATTTTGGGGGCTGTGCCGTCATCATCTCTCACGACCGCTGGTTCCTGGACAGGGTGTGTACTCACATTCTTGCCTTTGAAGGAGACTCACAAGCGTTTTGGTTTGAAGGTAGCTTTAGCGAATACGAGGAAAACAAGAAAAAGCGATTGGGCGATGATCAGCCGCATCGGATTAAGTATAAGAAATTGGTGAGGTGAATTAGGTAATTTGCTAATTAGCAAATTACCCAACCTCCTTATAAAATAAGAGTAACCAATAATGAAAGCCCTTTTAACGATTGGACTCCTTATCGCTTCTAACACGTTCATGACCTTTGCCTGGTACGGTCATTTGAAGTTCAAGGAGATGAGTTGGAGTAAGAGCCTGGGGTTGGTGAGTCTTATTCTGATCAGCTGGGGAATTGCGCTTTTTGAATACATTTTACAAGTTCCGGCCAACCGCACGGGGTTTAAGGAATTCGGTGGTCCCTTTTCGTTAGTCGAACTAAAAGTGATTCAGGAAGTAATTACGCTGTCTGTTTTTGTTGTGTTCTCACTGGTCTTCTTCAAGAATGAGACCTTCCGTTTGAATCATGTTATTGGTTTTATTTTCCTGGTGCTGGCGGTATATTTTATTTTTAAGAAATGACTTCAATTAGCCAGCTAGCTCAAAGCTAATTATGACCCGACCTAAATTCACAGACCTGATTCTATTTGAGGACAACGATTACATTCTAATCAACAAACCCCCATTTGTATCCACACTGGAAGACCGCAATGAGCCACAGAATATTTTGGCCCTCGCGAAGGAATATGCCTCGGATGCCCAGATGTGCCACCGTTTGGATAAGGATACTTCGGGCGTATTGGCGATTGCCAAAAACCCGGAATGCTACCGCCACCTCAGTATGCAGTTTGAAGGCCGGACGGTAAAGAAGATTTATCATGCTGTGGCGGATGGAATTCACAATTTCAGCAATCAATGCGTGGATGAACCCATTCTGAAGCAAAATGATGGTACGGTGAAAGTCTCCAGACAGGGGAAGGAGGCCCAGACTTATTTTACGACACTGGAGGTCTTTAAATTTCACTCTTTGATCGAATGTAGCCCCGTTACCGGTCGAACGCACCAGATACGGATCCATCTTTCCCTGCTGAACGCACCCATAACAGGGGATGAAATGTATGGTGGCAAGCTTTTCTTTGTTTCGTCTGTAAAAAGGGGGTTCAAATTGGAAAAAAATACCGACGAGCAACCCCTCATAAAAAGGATGGCTTTGCATGCATTTTCGTTAGAATTTGCAGGCCTGAATGGCGTCAGAATGACAGTAAATGCACCATATCCGCGAGATTTTAAAGCACTTTTAAAGCAATTGTCCCAGAACCTCCGGTAAAAAGGGAAATCCAACTTGCATTTTCAGTTTCTTGGGCCTACTTTTGTGTCCCTTTTTAAAGGGGAAAGTGAGTTTATTGGGTTCTAAAAGCAAAGATTGTGGATCATAACAGTTATAAAACGCTCAATACCAACAAGGCCAGTGCCGAAAAAGGTTGGTTAATAGTGGATGCAGACGGACAGGTTCTGGGCCGTGTGGCCAGCCAGGTGGCCAAGATCATTCGTGGGAAAAACAAACCTGGTTTTACTCCCAATGTGGATTGTGGCGACCATGTTGTGGTTATCAATGCCGAGAAGGTGAGGATGACAGGGAAAAAGTGGAATAACCGCATCTTGTTTACCTATTCAGGGTATCCCGGAGGTCAGCGTGAGTTGTCTCCTTCGATGATCCGTGCAAAGCACCCTACCCGTTTGATTGAACATGCTGTTCGGGGCATGCTTCCCAAAAACAGCATTGGCCGTGAGCTTTTTAGAAGCTTGCATGTTTATGCGGGCACCGAACATCCTCATGAAGCTCAACAACCCAAAGAAGTTAAATTCTAATCGATGGAAATTATCAATACAACCGGAAGAAGGAAGACCTCAATTGCAAGGGTATATGTGAAACCCGGCAAAGGTCAGATCATTGTGAATGACCGGGAACTGGCCAAATATTTCGTTTCTGAGATTCACCAGATTACGGTAAAGCAGGCGCTCACCATTTTAAAGTTGGAAGGCAGCTATGATGTAACGGTGAATGTAGAAGGAGGAGGGATTAAAGGTCAGGCAGAAGCCGTTCGGCTAGGGATTTCCCGCGCATTGGTACAAGTCAATCCGGAAAATCGTGCCGCATTAAGAAAAGAGGGATTGATGACCCGCGATTCGCGTATGGTGGAAAGAAAGAAGCCAGGACGCCGGAAAGCCAGAAGGAAATTCCAGTTCAGCAAGCGTTAATCGATTACAAGCATTTAAGATCATGGCAGATAAATTAACAACACAGGAATTGATGGATGCAGGTGTCCATTTCGGTCACCTTACCCGTAAGTGGAATCCCAAGATGTCGGAATACATCTTTATGGAAAACAACGGTATCCACATCATTGACTTGAATAAGACCCAGAAGTGTCTGGAAGAAGCGATCTTTTCTTTGAAAAACATCGTTCGCTCCGGTCGGAAGATCATGTTCGTCGCTACCAAGAAACAAGCGAAGGACATCATCAACGAGGAGGCTACGCGTCTCAACATGCCGTTCGTTACCGAGCGTTGGTTGGGCGGTATGCTGACCAACTTTGCAACCATCCGCAAATCGTTGAAGAAACTTGCCCAGATCGACAAGCTGATGAAGGATGAAGCCTTCAACAATCTGGCCAAGCGCGAGCGTTTGATGGTAACACGAGAAAAATCAAAGCTTGAAAAACTTTTGGGTGGTATCACCGACCTTAACCGTCTTCCTGCAGCGTTATTTGTGATCGACGTAAAACGCGAACACATTGCCGTTGCCGAAGCACAGAAGCTGAACATTCCGGTGTTCGCCATGGTAGATACCAACTCTGATCCATCTGATATTGATTTTCCGATCCCGGCTAATGATGATGCATTCAAGTCCATTGCGTTGATCACCAAATATGTGGGCAGGGCGATTGAAGAAGGCCTGAATGAGCGCAAGAAAGACAAGGAAGAAGCAGGTCAGAAGAAAGAGGAAGAGGAAAAGAAGAAAGTTGACGAAACCGTCGAAGAAGCAAAATAGAGGCTTAGACTTCATTCATGATCATTGGATCGTCCTGCTTCTGAAACGGTGGCAGGACGATCTGTTTAAAGCAATTCCGAAAATTTATCAAAAATCAACAAATCAATAAAATTAACCATGATAACGGCACAAGATGTAAATAAGCTCCGCACCATGACGGGCGCGGGCATGATGGATTGTAAGAAGGCGCTCACCGAAGCCGATGGGGATTTCGACAAGGCCATAGAGATATTAAGAAAAAAAGGACAGAAAGTTTCCGCTTCCCGTTCTGATCGGGATGCAAAGGAGGGTTCGGTCTTTATTAGGGTTTCGGACGACAAGAAAGAAGCAGTATTGATTGCGCTCAATTGTGAGACCGACTTCGTAGCGAAAAATGATGAATTCCAGAACCTGGGAAAACTGATCGCGGAAACCGCGTTTGCAAAAAAGTCAACTTCGAAGGAAGCTTTGCTGGCGGAAAAGGCTGGTGACCTGACCGTGATTGAAAAGATTACCGAGCTCGTGGGCAAGATCGGCGAGAAGGTGGAGATCAGCGAATACGTGCACATGACAGGTGAGGCGGTTGTGCCTTACATTCATGTTGGGAGCAAACTGGGTGTTTTGGTATCACTCAAGGGAATCAACGGAACAGATGTTACTGATGCTGGAAGGAACGTAGGCATGCAGATTGCGGCAATGAATCCGGTGGCGGTGGATGAAAAGTCGGTGGACAAAGCGGTGATTGAAAAAGAACTCGAGATTGCAAAGGCACAAATCATCGCCGAAGGCAAGCCCGAAAATATGATCGATAAAATTGCTGCCGGAAAGCTGCAAAAGTTCTACAAGGACAATACGCTGGTACACCAGATTTTTGTAAAGGATAATACAAAGACGATCGCGCAATACCTGGATTCTGTTTCTAAAGGTTTGGCCGTTGCCGAATTCAAGCGAGTGGCGATTGGATAAAAATTGAATATTTTAGAAGGGAGCCGCAAGCTCCCTTTTTTGTTTTCGGGTGGTTGCCTGTCCCAGTGATTTGACTAATTTGCATGATGCCTAATTTGTATCTGATCCGTGGCTGTAACGGAGCAGGAAAAACAACTACCGCGTTCACTGTACTTCCGGAAATGCTCAATTGCAAAGAGTTTGTAAATGCTGATGAGATTGCTCGCGGCCTCTCTCCTTTTCAGCCCGAAACAGTTTCATTTCAGGCAGGCCGCATTATGCTCAATCAAATTCACGAACTACTTCTTGGAAAAAATGATTTTGGTTTTGAAACCACTTTGGCAACAAGGAGTTATGTTCATTTATTCAAAAGAGCAAGAGGATAGGGATATACCGTCGTCATATATTTTCTTTGGTAGAGTCAGCCGAACTAGCCAAGGCAAGCGTAGTTGCCCGTGTTGAAGGGGGAGGTCATCCTATTCACACGGTAGTGATTGAGTGGAGATATAAACGTGGATTGGATAATTTATTTTCCTTATACAAGGATTTGGACGACAGTTGGATGATCTATGATAATTTGCTCGAAGTTCCAATGTTGAGCAAGCTAAAAAAGAAGATGGCGAGTTGGTCATTTCCAGGGATGGAAAAGTTAAAGTCAAAGCCCGCGAACTAAAAGGCAGTTAGTAGTCCTTTTAATACATCTCTAACTATTTTAAAACCCCAATTTTCAAAAGACTGGAAGCGGCTGAGTTATGATACAGTCTATGGAACGCTTTTTGATACGCTGATTCACCCGCTTTGAAAATGTTGGTGAAAGTTTGTGGATTGCGGTCTGCCCAGGGGAAGCACGAACTCTGAACCTGCACCATCACCCGATGTCCTTTTTTGAAGGTGTGGAATACGTCTTGCAATTCCACGGTTACATCTGCAACCTGGTTGGGAATGAACGCCTCAGGCTTTTCCGGATTATTGCGATACTTGCCACGGATAATTTCACTCCTGACCAATTGTTGAAATCCGCCGTACACGACACCGGGTTTGCCGGGATCGGCGGGAGTGTTGTTTGGATAGACATCAATTACTTTGACGACCCAATCCGCATCGGTTCCGGTAGTTGAAACTTTCAACATGGCCATGATATTTCCCGTCAGGGTGACGTCCGTTGTTAAGGTATCGGTTTGAAAACTTAAAACATCAGGACGCTGAAAAGCAAAACGCTGGTCTTCAACCATGTAGGATGACAGGATACCGTCATCAATTTTGGGCGTTAAGGGCACGGGGTGAGATGGATCGGACAAGAATTCGGAAAAGGAATTATTTATAATAGGGGCATCAAAACTGAGCTTGCCGTTTTGGTGAAAGTACAATGTTTTCTCTTGCACATTTTTTGGTGGATAGGTATCAAACTGGCGCCACCGGTTTGTGCCGGTTTCAAAAATGGATGCTTCGGGTAAATCCAACGCCGGCTGTGTGTCCATCAGGTAATGCCGAAAGAATTTGGCTTCAATGTTCTCCTGAAAATAGGGAGATGTTTTTTTCCGAAATTCACATCGCCGAGTGATTCTCCACTGGGGCCGGCCCAACCGCCATGTACCCACGGACCGATCACCAGAATGTTTTCGATACCGGGATTCTGCTTTTCAATGGCTTGATAGGTTTTAAAAGTTCCGTACAAATCCTCGGCATCATACCATCCTCCAACAATCATTACAGCATGTTTGATATTCTTCAGGTGAGGCAGAATGTTTCGGATTTTCCAATGCTCATCATAGTCAGGATGGTCAGAATTCTCAAGATAGTAGGGGTTCCTGTTTTTGTAATAGACCTCTTCCGCATTCCTTAGCGGGCCCATGCGAAGGTAGAACTCATATCCGTCGGGAGTATCCATTTCAAAGAGGGGAGTGTTAAATGTTTTGACCGGCCTGGTGTGTTCCTGAAAGAAAGTATAAAAGCCAAAGTTTGCAGCGAGCATAAAGGCTCCGTTGTGAAAGGCATCGTCCCTCCGCAAGTCGCCCATGGGTGCCTGGGGAGATGATGCCTTCAAAGCGGGGTGCTGTGCCAGGGTTCCGGCCGAAGCAAAAAATCCGGGATAGGAGATTCCCCATTGGCCTACCTTGCCGTTATTGTTTTTTATGTTCTTGATCAGCCAGTCAATGGTATCGAAGGTATCCGAGGATTCGTCAATGTCAGTCTTTTTGTTCTTCACATCCAGTTGCGGAGTCATCTCAATAAATTTTCCTTCTGAAGCCCAGCGTCCACGAACGTCCTGGTAAACGACGATGTAGTTTTCCCGAAGCATGAAGGTATTGGGAGAAACCCTTCTTCTGAATTGATCAAGGCCATACGGTGCACAACTATAGGGAGTGCGTTGGATCAGGATGGGGTGTCTTACGGATTGGTCTTTGGGTGTATAGACTTGAGTGAAAAGCTTTACGCCATCCCGCATCGCCACCATGTATTCAAATTTATCATAGTTCTTTAGCACATAATCAGCGTCGTCTGAAGATTTGGAAGTGGCAGACGATGTGGTTTGTGCAAAGCCAAGTAGCGGATTGAGGAGGAAGAGAAGAATTATTTTTTTCATGTAGTCCGAATTTTTGTTTTAAGATAATTAAAAAATCTGGTAGAGATATGTTCTTGCTGTTGCCGGTGAGAAGAATACCTACGGGGATGATTTATGGCCACTGATTCACAGATTAGATCAGATTTGTCTTTTCATCGGCAGATAGGATTTGGCTTTTATGTTGGAAGTTTGAAGAATGCAATTTGTTAATAATTCTTGCTAATCGACTACATCCAACTCCCATTCGGTTGTTATATTTCTGGGGCTATTTCTGGTGGCTTTGTGAAGGGCTATAAAAATTATGGTTACCCCCCCCAATACCCCCAACACGAGGCCAGCACTTGCCAATCCATCTCCCGTGCTGGAAACCGTTTGACAACTCGGGCAGGGATCCTGGGCTGGTTGAATTGAGCCAATAATTAATTGAGCTCCTAGCGCCGCAAGAGCAACGATTCCAATCCCTGAGCCTCTGTTTTTTTTGCCAATGGCGAATAGATCGTTAATATTTATGTTTTTGCCATTGACCGTAATTGAGTCGAAACTAATTTTAGTAAGAATCCCCACCCCGCACCGGCATGATGGTTTAATACATATTTTATTCTCGCCCCTTCCTTTATATATATTTCTTTGTGCGAGTGTTGATTGGTAAGTTTGATCCTCTTTTGGGCTTCACTGTGGTGGACAAAGATAGCCAGCAGGGTGAGTAGGATTAAGACGTGTTTCAGTTTGTGTCTCATGATTTATTTTCGGTCAGAACAATCGCCTGCAGCAAACGCAGAGGGAAATCTTTTGAACCCGCGTTTTAGAACTTAAATTAGGTGATTCCCATTTGAATCGCAAAATCATCACGCAATAAAGAGGCCTCTCCGTTCAATTTCTCTTCATAATTCTCTCCGCTGCTGCCTCATCCACAAACCAGTTTAGTTCTCCTCCCTCCGGGTGAATAAGTTGCGCAGGATATTCTTCGATGTTGGTGAGGTCTTCCAGGATATGATGAACTGCCTCTGCCTTGCCTGCGCCATACACCAAAAAGACAACGTAGTGGGCCATATTGATCAGCGGTGCCGTAAATGTAATCCGATACATTTTCACTTCTTCAATGTAAATTCCCTTGATTAATGCTGTCGTCTCATGCAAGACGGTCGTATGTGGAAAAAGGGAAGCGGTGTGCGAGTTGTCGCCCAAACCAAGGAGGATCAAATCAAAACGGCAAGCCTGATGAAGGAAATGTTTAACAATCCTTGTTTCATAGGAAACTGCAGAGTCTTCTGGAGTTAATGTTGTGTCCATCGCAAAAATGTGACTGTCTGGAATCCTCAGCGGGATGAAGAGTGCTTTCCGGGCCATCAAATAATTGCTGTCTGGATGATTGGCCGGCACATAACGCTCGTCGCCAAAAAAGAAGAATACGTTTGGCCAATCTATTTTGCTGCAATATATATCGGTGGCAAGCAGTTCATATAGTTTTTTTGGTGAGCTTCCTCCAGACAAAACAAAGTTAAATCTTCCCGCAAGCGCAATGGACTCTTTTGCCTTTGTCACGACAAAATCGGCCAAAGCCGTGAGCAACGTGTCGGGATTTCTGAAAATGTGGATCACGCTATTTTTAGCCCTTCAACGGAAGTGTAAACCAATGAAACCCGTCCTTGGCAATGATCGCCTCTGCCACTTCGGGACCCCAGGAATCAGCAGGATAATTGGGGAAACTTAAACTCTTCTTGCCTGCCCAGGCGGTAAGGATGGGCATCAGCAAATCCCAGGCTGCTTCTACCTGGTCGCCGCGCATGAACAGCGTTTGGTCGCCGAGCATAATGTCGAGCAGGAGTGTTTCATACGCCTCGGGTGTTTCTCCTTTATAGGTTCCGCTGTAATCAAAAATCAGATCCACCGGATTGAGAATCATATCCAGACCCGGACGCTTGGCCTGTACCTGAAGCCGAATGCTCATCTCGGGCTGAATGCTGATGATGAGCCGGTTTTGCTGCCAGCCTTCGATCGTCTCGGTGGGGAAAATCATGTGCGGAACATCCTTGAATTGAATAGTGATCATCGAGGAAGTTTGATGCATGCGCTTTCCGGTTCGGAGATAAAATGGAACACCATGCCACCGCCAGTTATCCACAAAGAACTTGATCGCGGTAAAAGTCTCGGTATTGGATTCCGGGTTGACGGACTGCTCTTCGCGATAACCAGGAACTTCCTTTCCTTCAATCCAGCCTTTTCCATACTGACCACGTACAGCGTTTTTCTGAATTTCCTCAGGATGGAATTTGCGCATGGCCAGCAGCACATCCACTTTCCGGTTCCGCACTTCGTCTGCCTGAAAACTGACGGGAGGTTCCATGGCCACAAGACAAAGCAATTGCAAAATATGGTTTTGCACCATGTCGCGCAACGCACCCGCTTCGTCGTAGTAGCCACCCCGGTCGCCAACACCCAATTGTTCCGTCACAGAGATTTGAACGTGATCTATATAATTTCTATTCCAGATCGGTTCCAGAATCGAATTGGCAAAACGAAATGCCAATATGTTTTGCACCGTTTCCTTGCCGAGATAGTGGTCGATGCGGTAAATCTGATTCTCGGCAAATATTTTGTTGAGCAATTTGTTTAACGCTTTGGCGGACTCCAGGTCACGACCAAATGGTTTTTCAATAACAATTCTTGCTTTCTCCGGATTGGCAGCCAGTTTATGCTTGGCGAGATTTTCTGCTATCGTTGTGAAGAACCTCGGTGCCACAGCGAGATAGTAGATCACACACGGTTCGGCTTTCCATTCTTCTCCCAACCTTTTTATTCTTTCTGATTGTTCAACATAGGTTTTGTCTTCCTTGATGTCCGACACTTGAAAATAGACGTGGGGCGAGAAGGCATTCCACTTTTCATTTTCAGCTTTTCCGGTACGCGAGAATTTGTTGATGTCTTCTAATAACGCTGCGCGAAACTGATCATCAGTTTGCTCCGTCCGTCCCAATCCCACGATAGCGAATTGATCTGGCATCCAGCCGTCAATGAATAAATTATATAAGGCGGGGATCAGTTTTCGCGAAGTAAGATCTCCGGTGCCACCAAAAATGAAGAAGATGGTTGGCTGTGATTGGACGGGGCTTTTGGAGGGGTTCATTTGTTATGGTCGGGATGAGATGGGAGTTGTGAGGAGTGAGTTAGAACAGTTAGAACATTGAATTACTTCGTAAGCCACTGCGTATGAAACACACCTTCTTTACCAATCCGTTCATAGGTATGCGCACCAAAATAGTCGCGTTGGGCCTGGATCAGATTGGAGGGCATCCGTTCACTGCGGAAGCTATCAAAGTAACTCAAAGCCGACGTAAAAGCTGGCAAAGCGATGCCAGAACGGATGGCGGTGGACAACACGGTACGCGCAGCAGGAAGGAGGCTATTTATTATTTTCTGCACGTTTTCATCCAAAAGCAAATGTGGCAGACCTGCATCCTTTTTATAGGCCTGAAAAATATCTTCGAGAAAGGCGGACCGGATGATGCATCCTCCACGCCAGATTTGGGCAATGCGGTCCAGCTTCAATGCATATTTGTATTCGTTGGATGCCTGGGAAAGCAGATGCATTCCTTGTGAATAAGAAATGATAAAAGAGAAGTACAGGGATGCTTCCAGCAATAGAATAAATTCTTCCGGTGTAATTTGAAGTGCTATGTCTCCGCCAGGATACATTGAAGCAGCCTTGACTCGCAGTGATTTGTATTTGGAAAGATCCCGCATCGAAACGGCAGCATCGATGACGGAAAGAGGAGTCTGCAAATCCATCGCTACCTGGGAAGTCCATTTGCCCGTGCCTTTCGCCCTGGCTTCGTCTTTGATATCGTTGAGCAGCAAATGATCTGACCCTTTTTCTCTGAATGCAAGTATATCGCGGGTGATCTCAATAAGGAAAGATTGAAGTCGGCCTTCATTCCATTTTTCAAAAGTGGATTGAATTTTTTCGTCATTCAAACGCAAGCCTTTTTTCAACACCTCATAGGTTTCAGCTATCAGTTGCATCATCCCATACTCAATGCCATTGTGAACCATTTTGACAAAATGCCCCGATGCACCAGGACCTATGTAGGTTACGCACGGGTCTCCGTTCACCTTGGCGGCTACCGATTCAAAAATGGACTGGACTACTTTATAGGCTTCCGGGTCTCCGCCGGGCATCATACTGGGTCCTTTTCGTGCGCCCTCCTCTCCTCCGGAAATCCCCATTCCAAAAAAATGCAAGCCTTTTTGTTTTAGTTCCTCCACACGACGATTGGTATCGGTGAAGTGTGAGTTGCCGCCATCGATAATCAAGTCACCTTTGTCCAATAGGGGAGTCAGTTCTGCAATTACATCATCAACAATCTTTCCCGCTGGCACCAGCATCATGATCGCCCTGGGTTTTTTAAGGCTGTCAATAAATTCTGCCGCTGATGTGTAGCCGGTCACGTTCGTTCTGTTTGATTCTTTACTTAGCAGGCCACTCTTCGTCGTGTCTTTATCCAGACCAGCCACCTTAAAATCATGGTCAGCCATATTGAGCAACAGATTGCGGCCCATCGTACCCAGACCGATTATTCCAAATACACAGTTGTCGCCTTTCATTATTTATTGTTTTTAACTTTCAATCTGCAATTTACTTCGGATAGCTGTCGCAAAAATTTATTACCACCAAGGCACCAAGACACAATCTGTTTCTTAGAAAGGGAAGTTCATTCTTTGAAACCTAATGAGTCTTTCTCCAATTCCGTAACTTTCGCCAATCTCCTCAGATGTCTTTCGGCTCCAATAAATTTAGCTTTCAAAAAAGCGGAGATCAATTCTTCTGCCATTTTGTTGCCCACAACCCTTCCACCCAGACAAAGTAGGTTCATGTTATCATCTTCCACGCCCTGGTGCGCTGAGAAACCATCGTGTATCAAAGCGGCCCGAACGCCAGATACCTTGTTCGCCGCGATGGAAGCACCGACACCACTTCCGCAAATCGCAATACCGCGATCCAATACTTTGCCAGCGACGGCTTTGGCCAGGGGCACCACAAAATCCGGGTAGTCGTCTGTTTCATTCAAAGTATATGCACCGAAATCCTTCAACTCGTGACCTAAAGAATTTAGCCAGGACTTGATCTCCTCCTTTAACACAAAACCGCCATGGTCTGCGGCGAGTCCTATTTTCATTGCATTTGTCATTGGTTATTAGTCATTAGGGATTCATCGAAGATGAAATGTTTTGAGTTTTCGGCAAGGCCTTCTGGAATCCCGCATACCCAATGACTAATGACCAATAATTTCCTTCGCCTTATTCACAACATTCTCCACCGTAAACCCAAATAGTTTCATGAGTTCTCCCGCCGGGGCAGATTCGCCGTAGCCGTTCATCGCGATGATGGCGCCTTCATCGGTTACATATTTGTGCCATCCGAGTGGTGATGCCGTTTCTACTGCAAGGCGTTTGCGAATTGCCGCAGGGAAAACTTTTTGCTGATAGGCTTTGTCCTGCTTCTCAAACAATTCCCAGGAGGGCATACTCACTACGCGGGTGGGGATTCCTTGCTCTTTGAGTTTTGCCTGTGCCTCCATAATCAGTGGAACTTCAGAACCGGTCGCCATTAATATCAGTTTTGGGTTTTCAGCAGAGTCCGACAGGATATAAGCACCTTTTTCAAGTTGTGAAGCATTGCCATATTTTGTCTGATCTATGACGGGAAGACCTTGTCGCGTAAGTACGATCAGCACCGGACCATCCCGGTGTTCGATCGCTACCCTCCACGCCTGTGTTGTTTCATTGGCATCGGCAGGACGGATGACGGTTATGTTGGGAATAGACCGCAGGGAGATCAGTTGTTCAACAGGTTGATGGGTTGTCCCGTCTTCTCCTAAGCCAATGCTGTCGTGCGTGTAAACAAGGATGGGTCTGATCTTCATGATAGCGGCCAGCCGGATGGGAGGTCGCATGTATTCCGAAAAAATCAAGAATGTAGCGCCATAAGGAATAAATCCTTTGGTCAAAGCCATTCCATTTAATATGGAGCCCATGGCGTGTTCGCGAATACCAAAGTGGAAGTTGCGACCCTGATAATGACCGGGTTCAAAAGCTTCATATTTTTTTAGCCATGTTTCGGTAGAAGGGGCCAGGTCGGCCGAGCCACCAATCAGTGTTGGAAGTGAGTCGGCGATGGCGTTCAGTACTTTTCCGGAAGCTTGCCGTGTAGCGATTTTTCCTTCTTCTGGTTTGAATACCGGTAAGGTATTCTTCCAGCCTTCCGGCAATTGACCATTGGTGAGTAATTCATATTCTTTTGCGAGTTCGGGAAATGCTTTTTGATAGCCCTTATACAACTCGGTCCAGATCTTTTCTGTTTCACCACCTTTCTTGCCACAAGCACGGTAGAATTCCAAAACTTCTGCAGGAACCTCAAAATATTTTTCGGGATCAAATCCCAGATTCTGTTTTACCAATTTTACTTCGGGTTCTCCGAGCGGAGAGCCGTGGGCGCCTGCCGTATCCACTTTGTTCGGGCTGCCGAAGGCAATGTGTGTCCGCACTTTAATAATAGAGGGGCGCTGGGTTTCCTGTTTTGCTTTTTCGATGGCTTCGGTGATCGCTTTCACATCGTTGCCATCTTCAACAATTTGCACATGCCAGTCATACGCTTCGAAGCGTTTTGCGACATCTTCGGTAAAGGTAATTTTTGTATCACCTTCTATAGAGATGTGGTTGTCGTCATATAAGTAAATGATGTTTCCCAATTTTAGATGACCTGCCAGTGAAGCTGCTTCTGCACTGACCCCTTCATTCAAATCCCCATCGCTGCATATCGCATAAATGTGATAATTGAATAGGTCAAAACCGGGTCTATTGTAATGCGCGGCGAGGTATTTTTGAGCGATCGCAAAGCCAACGCCATTGGCGAATCCCTGACCCAGCGGACCAGTGGTTACTTCTATTCCTTTTAGCAATCCGTATTCCGGGTGGCCAGCGGTTTTGCTGTGCAACTGACGGAAGCTTTTGATGTCCTCGATGGTGATGTCCGGATATCCCGTAAGGAATAAAAAATTGTACAGCAGCATACACCCGTGGCCCGCTGACAGGATGAAACGATCACGATTGGGCCATTCGGCATGCTGTGGATTATAGTTCATCGCTTTTGCCCACAAAGCATAACCCATTGCGGCAGCACCCATGGGCATACCGGGGTGACCAGAATTTGCTTTTTGTACGGCATCGGCGGCCAACACCCTGATGGTATTAATGGCAGCTAGTTCAAGACTCTGTTCTTTGGTTTGCACGTGGCGAAGGATTTGTGATGAATGATTTTTACTTAATTTAACAATTATACGTTGTAATGATTTTCTTTATGCCAAAGTTTGGCTCCACCACGGATGCCATCTACATTGGAAACGATTGTAATGTTGTCGTCAATTTTAAAATTGATCTTTTTCGAATTTCCGCCGCCCAGGTATAAATGGTCGTAGTTGAAGACTGTTTTTAAAATACCAATTATTTTCTTCAAGCGCGCATTCCATTTTTCCAGCCCCACTTCTTCCAATGCTTTTTCACCGATGTATTCATCGTAGGTTTTATCCGTCTTGATAGGATGGTGAGCCAATTCCAGGTGCGGCAAGAGGGTTCCATCCAAAAGAAGAGCCGTGCCAAAGCCGGTTCCCAGCGTAACGACCATTTCCAGACCATTGCCAGTGGCGATACCCAATCCCTGCATGTCGGCGTCGTTTAAAACACGCACCGGATTTTTTAATAAGTCGGTAAGGCGTTTACTTAAATCAATACCTTTCCATTTTTCTGTACTCAGATTGGGAGCGGTTTGTACAACACCTTTACGGATATAGCCAGGAAATCCGACTGATACTTTGGTGCAGGGCAGGAAGTTTTTGGTCAGGTCAACGATGGCCTGCAGGATGTGTTCCGGATCAGCAAAGGAGGGGGTCTGGACCTTTTCATAATCCATGAGCATTTTTCCATCCATATCCAGCACGGTGGCTTTTATGCGTGACCCGCCGACGTCGATAGACATGATTTTTTCTTGAGAATCCGGCATATTCATGGCTGGTTAGAGAACGTCAAATTTAGGCAAACAATTCTGGAAACAGGAGAAATACTCAGGGCTTCCTGTTGAATTCATTACCTATTTAATACCGGTTATATTGAGCACGATTCCGGCACACCATAATTCCGATAATCTTACTCAGCTTTTTCATGGTCATATATGTTTCGGTTCTGGCCTTTCCAATTGGTTTCAATGTTTTTCGTTCAGGTAATGCTTTTTCAAAACATCTTCACCATATTCATTTCCCTTTTCCCGCCAGATGGCGTGAATGTGATTTCCACCTCTTTGTATCCCACAATTGTCAAACTCAATCAAAAACGTGGGGCCGTTCAGGATATAATAATGAGGACGGTATTCATCATAGGGACCAATCCATGAAAAATAGACTTTATCAATACCTTCTTTCAGGATCAGGTCATATTCCGCAACTGCTTTCTCATATTCAAGATTGAAAACGAATTCACGGATAATGTATTGAAGTATCGTTTTTTGTTCCGTAGTCATTTCGGATCCCTTAACGCCTGCGTAGTCCACCAGTCGCTTTCCGCTTTCTGCTGCCGTGATGATATCGGCAGGTACCTCCCCGCTCTGGGTTGCTTTTTCCTGTTGTTCTGTCGTGAGCAGATGGATTAACCTGATGCCCAAATCTTCCTCCTGACCCAGTACCCGCCATCCTGCGTATTGAGAAATCGGAAACTCCGCCGGATCGGTTCCGATAAACCAAGGGGTAACTGAAAGCTTATCACCCGTGAAGGTAAAGTTGATCGAGAGATGGTGGCCTTCAATTTTATAACCCCATATGGCGTCGGAAGGATTGCCAAAAAAGGCGATAAAGAAATTGTTGTGCGCCCATTTTAACGACTGCGTCATTTCGTAAATCTTCTTATCAATGGTCTTTTGATAATAGAGACTGTCATAATACATGTTGAGCAAGTCATCCAGGTGCATAACGCCAGTTGCTTTTAAATAGCCTTGTGAACTTAGGGATGCCGAAAGAATACGATGAAGTGACTTTCGCTGTACTTCCGAGAGTTTTCCAATATTGACACCGGCCCTGGCCCGTAAACCAACCGGCAGGTTGTTCCATTTCATTCTTGCTGTGTCGCCGAATGATAATACGGCCGATCTTTTTTGCAGTGGATTAAGTGATGCGATAAATTCACTGGCCGCCAGTTTTACTTCATGATTATAACCGGGCTGAGAAAATGTATCGAGATGATGGAGTGAGAAAATAAGTAAAACTGAAATGGCGAGAAATTTTGACATGGTTATTTTTTTAATTGAAGATATCTGTTTGCGTCGATGTATTGCAGTAGTCAGCTAATTCTTCAGCATCATTCCCACTTCCTTTGCCTGTTTAAAGTGTCGCTGCTCGTGGGTAACGATAATGTCAAACGCTGTTTCCAGTTTGTACACAATATTACTATTTGCTGGTGATGATATGATTGTCCCCTGATCCAATAAATCCACGGAATTTTCAATCATGTTTTTCAATTCAACCTGATTCCTTTCAAATCTTTCAAACAGGTTTACACCAATTTCGCTGCGAGTGGGTTCCCAGACAGGAAAGGTCTTCATCCTTTTTTTCCTGTCGGGCTTAACTGATTGTAACAAAATCTTTCCAAGGAAAGAGACAATAAAACTGAACTTACCTATAAAAGGAAGTCTGTATGTGCCATTGCGGATGGATGATATAATGGGGAGGTATGTTTGATTGATGACAATTAAATGATCTATGTTTTGACCAATGCTCCAGGTTTGTAGACTGGGCTTCCAATTCAATTGTTCAAAGGTCAGCGAACCGAATGATTTTTTAAAGTCATCTGTTGTTTTGTCAATTTGGGTTGTCCACTTTTTTGTATCCATGACCATGGGTGGATTAGTATGATTTGCTTTCAATTTAGTTAATTCCCGTTTAAAGTTGCCGAATCGATTGTCGGATTTTTAAACATAGGAGTCACAGAGGAGCAGCGGCACAGCGGAAATAGGAGGAAAACACATTGCCGTTGTTTTGTGTTTGTGAAGCCTGAGGGTGATACCAACAGAATTCCAGTAATAATTCTGCAAAAATTGTGACCCGGTAGAATGCCCTCCGAGCTTATTGATATTCTCAAATCCGAAAATGTTAACAAAACATCTTACCGCTTTCCGCGTTTTTATACCTTTGTGACCCTCTTTAATCAGCTTTGCATGCCAAAAAAATTACTTTTCTTTTTCTTCCTCATTCATACCTTTCTTCACTCCGGGGCGCAAACGCAAACAAAACATACCTTAAACGGCTATATTAAGGACGCCTCCAACGGAGAAGCTTTGATCGGTGCCGCCATCTATATAAAAGAGCTTAGCACCGGGACCTCCACCAATGTATATGGCTTTTACTCCATCACCCTAGCCGGGGGAAATTATTCTCTCGAAGTCAGCTATGTCGGCTATACCACCATCCACCAATCCCTCGACCTGACCCAGGATCTTCGCAGTGACATTGAATTGGTACCCAGCGCCAAAGAGCTACAGGAAGTAGTCGTCACAGATGAGGCCGAAGAACGCAAGGCTACCAATAATGAAATGAGTTCCAATAAACTCGACATCAATACCATAAAGAAAATCCCGACCTTCCTCGGAGAAGTCGATGTAATCAAAAGCATACAAATGTTACCCGGGGTAAGTACGGTGGGAGACGGGGCTTCTGGTTTTAACGTTCGTGGCGGAAGCGTAGGTCAAAACCTGGTTCTGCTGGATGAAGCTCCCGTTTACAATTCATCTCACATGCTTGGATTCTTTTCTGTCTTTAATCCGGATGCCGTGAAAGATGTAAAACTTTATAAAGGGGCCATCCCTGTAAGGTATGGTGGAAGACTGGCTTCCATTCTCGATGTACGCACGAAGGAGGGCAATAGCAAAAAATTGGAAGTTTCAGGTGGGGTTGGAACTATTTTCAGCAGGGTTGCCATAGAAGGCCCGCTCCTCAAAAAGAAAGCTTCATTTATTATTGCAGCGCGACGCTCCTACATTGATGTGTTGGCCCGGCCATTTGTAAAAGCATTGCAAAACGGGGCTTCCCTTAATTTTTATGATCTGACTGCGAAAGCCAATTATAATATCAATCCGCGTAACCGGGTTTATCTTTCCGGCTATTTTGGTCGCGATAATTTTTTGTTTGACAGCAATCAGGGCTTTAGTTGGGGTAATGCCACCGGCACACTCCGCTGGAACCATATCATTAATCGACGGCTTTTCGCTAACCTCACGGCACTGTACAGCAACTACGATTACAGTCTGAAATTTGGAAAAAGCAGTAGCGATCAGTTCACATGGAAGTCTTCTATTTCCAACTATATTTTCAAACCGGAGCTCACTTATTTCATCAACAGTAACAATGAGTTGAGCTTTGGTGCGGAGGCGATTTATTACACTTTCATTCCCGCCAACGCAGTGTCCGTCTCCAACGGCGACGCTCAAAATATTGGGATTCCGAAGAAATACAATTTTGAGTCGGCATTTTATATTGGCAACACCCAGAAAATTGGCAAGGTGCTGGCGGTAGATTATGGTATGCGGTTCTCTAATTTCAATTATTTCGGACCGGGTACAACCTATACCTATAATGATACCGTTCCCGGAATCAGAAAATCGGTTAAGTCTCAGCGGGATTATAAAAACGGAGAATCCATCGCCAACTACCACAACTGGGAACCCAGGGCTTCCTTCAAGGCTCAAGTTGACGCTAATTCCTCCATCAAAGGAAGTTATAACCGCATGGCGCAATACCTTCATTTGATTTCCAATACCACCGCTTCCAATCCGCTCGACGTTTGGAATCCCAGTACCAACAACATCAAGCCGGAAATAGGAGATCAATTTACACTGGGCTATTTCAGAAACCTGGGAAGTGAAAATCAGTATGAAGTTTCGCTCGAAGGGTATTACAAACGGACCAAAAACCAAATCGATTATATCGATGGTGCTGATTTGCTGCTAAACAAGTATCTCGAAGGGGACTTGCTGAGCGGGTTAGGCCGCGCATATGGACTTGAGTTGTTCGCGCAAAAGAAGGCCGGCCGGCTAAATGGTTGGGTAAGCTATACGCTGGGTCACACTGAGTTGAAAGTGGCTGGGATAAACCGAAACAACTGGTACCCCACGCGCTACGATCAGCGGCATAATATTAAAGTCGCTGCATTTTACGATCTGACCAAGCGCGTTTCTATTTCGGCGAATTTTGTTTATGTGTCGGGCACACCCACAACATTTCCGACCTCGAGATATGTCGTTCAGGGTATACTGATACCCTACAATGCAAATGACTCCCGCAACAATGTCCGGTTGCCGAGCTACAACCGCCTGGATATTGCAATTCGAATTGATGGCAATCGCATAAAGAATGGAAAAGAGAAAAGGAACCAGAGCTATTGGGTAATTTCAGCTTATAATGTATACGCAAGAAAAAACCCTTTTTCTATTTATTTCTCTCAAGGCGACAAACGAATACCGGCTGGCCAGCCTATCTCATCACAGGCCAATCAACTTTCAATCATCGGAAGTATCGTCCCTGCCATTTCATACAATTTCAAATTTTGAACAACATGAAAAAATTAATCTTTTGGAGCATGACTTTTCTGGTGATCCTGGCGTCATGCGATACCGTTATTCATCCTACACTTCAATCGGCCAACGCGGTATACATTGTAGATGCTTTTATCACCAACAAGATAGACGCCCAGGTGGTTAAGCTGATGTATTCTCAACCGTATTTTGATGCGACCTTGCCCCCTGGTGTTTCGGGCGCTACAGTGGTGATCACTGATAATGAATCAAACACATTTACGTTTAGTGAAAACCCGAATGAGAAGGGTTCTTATGTATGGCAACCCGTGGGTGTAGGTTTTGGAAAAGTTGGAAACCGTTACACGCTGTCAATTAAAGTCAACGGCGAAAGTTTTATTTCGGAATCAAAAATGGGAAGGGTGCCGCCTGTAGACAGTATTACCTTTTCAAGTGGCGACAGAAACGGTACAAATAAGGATTTTTATCGCGCGCACTTCTGGGCTACGGATCCAAAAGGACCAGGAGATACGTATTGGATCAGGACCTATAAAAATGGAGAAGTCCTGAATAAGCCGGATGATATTAACCTTGCCTATGATGCAGCATTTTCCAGAGGTTCGAATTTTGACGGTTTCACTTTTATTCAGCCGATTAGAAATAGGATCAACCCCAACGACATCGATGCTAACGGCAAGCGGTTGTCACCCTATGCCCCTGGCGATTCATTGTACGTGGAGATTCATTCTTTGACCGAAGCAACATTTGATTTTTTGAACCAGGTGGCGATCCAAACAAATCGACCTGGCGGATTTTCTGAGCTATTTGCAAGACCGCTGGCCAATGTTTCTTCCAATATTGTTAACGAAAATACAAACGGGACAAATGTACAGGGCTTTTTCAATGTGGGGTCAGTGTCGGGACTGGGGATAAAGTTTAAGGGGTTGTAGCATAACCCGGCCTTAAGGTTGGGGTTATGTTACCCGCGGTCACGTTTTGCAAATCACGCGCTTTTCAAGCATCTTTGTTCTTCGCTTGTCAATCAAGCCATTGATTATGCCTATGAAGATGTTATTCTAAAATTTGACCCAGCGTCAAATTCATTCGAGAGCCTGGTTTTGATCAGGCTTGTCCTATTCTATTACTTCATAAAACATCTTCATGACCGCTTTTACTAAAACAGCTACGATATTTCGTCTATTCAAGGAGGCCATCCGAGGCGACGAACAGAACTTTACCGAAGGCAACATCAACCGCGCTATTTTTCTTTTGTCGATTCCCATGATTCTCGAAATGGCCATGGAGTCACTTTTTGCCGTAGTGGACATTTTTTTTGTCAGTAGGCTGAATAGCAGTGATGCGGTGGCAGCCATTGGCCTGACTGAATCCATGCTCACAATCGTTTACTCTGTTGCGATGGGTTTGAGCATGGGCGCGACGGCCATGGTTGCACGCAGGATCGGTGAAAAAGATGAGCCTGGTGCAGCCGCTGCGGGTATTCAATCGGTTTACATTGGACTGGCATTTGCAATACTCATCGGAGGTACGGGAATTGTATTTTATAAAGATCTTCTCCATTTGATGGGGTCCTCGGAAGAAATAATTGCCATCGGGTCCGGCTATACGAGGTTGATGTTGGCTGGGAACATATCCATTGTGATGCTATTCCTTATCAATGCCATCTTTCGGGGGGCCGGCAACGCCGCCATTGCCATGCGGTCTTTGTGGATCGCCAATCTGATCAACATGTTGCTGGACCCCATTTTTATTTTTGGATGGGGACCTATTCCTTCTTTTGGTGTGGAGGGAGCTGCGATTTCAACGAACATTGGCAGAACGATCGGCGTGTTCTATCAGCTTTATTATCTGGCTGGGGGAAAAGGAATTTTGAAAATTCACAAAGAGAATCTTAAAGTCGATTGGAATATTATTGTTCGTTTGCTAAAAGTTTCCGCCGGAGGAGCGGGACAGTTTTTAATTTCGTCGGCCAGTTGGGTTTTTCTAGTGAAGATCATGGCCAACTTTGGGAGTGCCGCCCTGGCAGGCTACACGATTGCTATTCGCGTAATTATTTTTACCATCCTCCCTTCCTGGGGCATGGCCAATGCGTCGGCTACATTGGTTGGACAAAATCTTGGCGCCGGAAAGCCGGACCGTGCAGAGAAGTCGGTATGGAAGACCGGTTTTTACAACATGATTTTTCTAGCGGGCGTGATGGTCATATTCCTGTTGATGGCAAGGCCAATTTTGAGTTTTTTCACACATGATCCTGTCGTTATCGAATATGGCTCCGAGTGTTTGCGGATTGTTGCATTCGGCTATGTCTTCTTTGGCTATGGAATGGTGATCACCCAATCCTTCAACGGAGCAGGAGACACACGAACGCCGACCATCCTCAATCTTTTTGGATTCTGGTTTTTCCAAATCCCGCTAGCCTATGTTTTGGCAATGAAATTAGGATATGGACCCACGGGAGTCTTTGCAGCGATCTCAATAGCAGAATCGGTAATTGCGGTGGCGGGGATTATTATTTTCAGAAAGGGAAAATGGAAAACGGTGAGGATTTAGCTATAAGTCATTGGTCGCCAGTCATTGGAAAACGGTCCGGGTAATTTGAGAATATTTGTCAGGAATTCCGAACGGTCTCAATAAGTATCTGTCATCAGTCTGGAATTAAATTAAATCTGTCCGCACCTCCGCTCGCCACCAGACAAAAGAATCGTTAACTCAACCACCATCTCCCAATGACCAGTGACTAATGGCCGCTGCCTAATTTCTATTACTTTTTCTTAAACGCCGAACGAAACGCATTCTCCAATTCCTCCCCGGCCTTTTTCAAACTTGACTCCACTTCTTTCCAGCGCTCTTCTTTTTTTAGGTTTTCGCCCGCCTTCTTCAGATCTTCAAATTTTTGTTGAAACTCAACCTGCGCGCGGTCACCCGCTGCTTTTAGCTCCCCCATGAATTGATCCATTTTCATACCAAAATCCTTGAAGAACTTTTCGCTTTTTCCTTCCTTGGTTTCTTCCTTTCCTTCTTGATTTGTTTCCATAGCTGTTGATTAGGTATTTGTTGGGTTGATTCTTCTTGCAATAATGATTATTTACCGCGGATGCGCAATGTGCGGAAAGTTTCTCAAAGTTTTAAGGTTATTTCTTAGTGGTCCCTTGCACCATTGCGCCTTTGCTGTAAAAGAGCCAAAGTTTCTCAAAGTTATTAATTGTCTTAAATTTGAATTGTAAACATCATTCCATTGAAAATAAAATCATCCATCTTGTTTTGCATGGCGATCGTTTTTATGATGAGCTGTGCATCAGTAAGGAAGCCACACCACAACAAAATACCCAAACCGGGTAAACCAATACCCTGCCCGCTTAAAGACTGTAACTAGCCTATGAGGAAGATCATCATTGCGATCGATGGCTATTCGGCGTGCGGCAAAAGCACGACGGCAAAGCAAGTAGCTAAAATTCTGGGATATCGATACATAGACTCAGGGGCCATGTACAGGGCCGTTACGCTTCATTTTCTTGACCAACATGTTGCGCTCACAAACCAGAAGGAAATCGCCAAGGCATTGCAGGAAATTAAAATCACATTCCATCGCAATCCGAACGGTACCACAGACACTTACCTCAATGGTCTCAATGTGGAAAAGAAAATACGCAAGATGATAATTTCTGAATTCGTGAGTCCGGTGAGCACCATCAGGGAAGTGCGTCATGCAATGGTAGAGCAGCAACGTAAACTCGGAAAGGATAAGAACATTGTCATGGATGGCCGCGATATTGGGACCGTCGTTTTTCCCGAAGCGGAACTTAAGTTTTTTTTGACCGCCGAGATTTTGGTCCGCGCATTTCGTCGGCAGCGCGAACTCTTGCAAAAAGAGGACTTGGTGGATTTGGACATGATTATCGCCAATCTGGTTAAGCGCGATGAAATTGACAGTCATCGCAAAGAAAGCCCTTTGATCCAGGCCAGCGATGCCCTGGTCATTGACACTACATATATCACCATTGATGAACAGGTGGATGAGGTGGTTCGCCTGGCGCTGGGTCGGATGGTTCAGGACCGAAAGCACTAACAATGTTGTTTATTCTTTTTTATTGACATTCCACTCTTTAATAATAGGAAGAATGAGAAGTGTTCTGGAGACTTGAGGACAATGAGATCACAACCCATCCAATAAGTCACCTGTTCAAAGGGTAATTTTTTCTTGTCGGCGACGGTAAGGTTAAATGTGTGTTCGACCAGAACAGCGCGTCGCTTTAGCCAAATCATCTTCCCCAGATTCAACGACATCATCATTCACCGCCCGTGGTTCGTGATGACCCAATCGAAGAATAAATTAAATTTTCTGAGTGCTTACGGAAAGACTTCTTGTTTTTGAGCTTTAAAAATTTTATCATTGAACATCAGCGCAAACGTTGTTAAATCGCGTTCAAATTATTCTGGTATTTTGAAGTATGACTTTAAAATGATTTGCTGGAGGCAAATGCGTTTTGGATAGTTCAAGTGAAAATACTGTTCTTTTATGGCCCTTACTTTTGTATGGGGCCGCTGTTTTATGCCTTGTAGGCGCCATTCTGGGCCTTTCCTTCTTTTTGGGTCAGCGTCACAATGAGCGTGCAACGGGTGAGCCCTATGAATCCGGCGTGCTCAATACCGGCTCGGCTCGCACGCGATTTTCATCCCAGTTTTATCTCATCGCTATGTTGTTCGTCATCTTTGATGTTGAGACCATCTTCGTTTTGGCATGGGCGATTGCTTTCAAAGAATTAGGGTGGTATGGATATTTTGGTGTCATGGTGTTTACGATTCTTCTGGTGGTGGTGCTGATTTATGAGTGGCGAAATGGCGCATTGGATTTTGGCCCGGATGGGAAAAAGATATTGAAAGCGTACAAGAAATTGACCCGAAAACCCGCAAAAGATGAAATGGTGGCTAAGTAAACCTGAAGAACCGGTTAGTGCTTTGAAAGGAACGGGTTCTTACGAGGAGACGGTAAGTAAAAGTATTATGCTTACTTCAGTTCAAAGTCTCCTCGGCTGGGGAAGAAAAAATTCAATGTGGCCATTTCACTTTGGGTTGTCGTGTTGCTTTGTTGAAATGGCAACCAGCATGACACCCAAATATGATGTGGCACGTTTTGGAGCCGAAGTTATTCGCGGCACACCCAGAGAGGCCGATGTGATGGTGATTGCCGGTACGGTTTTTATTAAAATGGCTCCCATTATCAAACGCCTCCACGAGCAAATGATGGAGCCCCGATGGGTGATTTCCATGGGCGCCTGTGCTAATTCGGGCGGTATGTATGACATCTATAGTGTCGTTCAGGGAGTCGACAAATTTTTGCCGGTGGATGTTTATGTCCCCGGGTGCCCACCCAGACCAGACGCTTTTATGGAAGGATTGATGTTGCTGGCCAAACAGGTTGGCAAAGAACAAAGGCCATTGAGTTGGGTAATCGGGGATCAGGGAGTCATTAAACCCGCGAAAATTTCGGTGAAAGCAGGCAAAGATGAAGGATGGAAGAAAATGACCACCTTCCGTTCTCCGGATGAGATCTAGAAACCATTCTCTTTTGGAGGGGTAAATAGAATTAAGTAAAAAAGTTGTTAAAGAAAATGAGTTGATGATGCGTATTTGAAGGTAGAGCGATTCCTAAAGAAATTGTCGGGGTAGTTCAATGGTAAAAAATAACAGTCCAATAGAGCAACTAAAGCTGAAGTTCAGTGATGTCCCATTCACTGAACAAGCAACAAAGGATGAAATTCTCACCCTGTGGTTGCCGTTGAACCGATTAAAAGAAATCCTGGGATTCCTAAAAACTGAAATTCCGCAGCCATTCCCTTTTCTATACGACTTAACCGCAATCGACGAAAGAACCCGGAAGAAGGACGTAGACTACCCATCCTCTCAATTTACCCTGGTTTATCATCTTTTGTCATTTGATCGCAATCGATTCCTTCGAATCAAAATTGCCCTTCAGGAAGACTATCCTTCCGTTCCCAGTATCACCGCACTTTGGGCCAATGCGAGTTGGTATGAGCGTGAAGTATTCGACATGTTTGGAATCCGATTTGACGGTCATCCGCACCTCACACGGATTTTAATGCCATTGACATGGGATGGACATCCCCTTAGAAAAGAACATCCGGCGCGGGCGACGGAAATGGGACCTTTTCGGTTGTTTGATGAGAAACAGGATCGCGAGCAGGCAGCTTTGCAATTCAAACCCGAAGAGTGGGGCCTTGATGCGCATAGCGAAGATTCGGATTTCATGTTCCTGAACATCGGTCCTCAGCATCCGGGAACCCATGGTGTTTTGCGCATCATTTTACAATTGGATGGAGAAGACATTGTCGATGCGATTCCGGAAATTGGATTTCATCATCGCGGTGCCGAAAAAATGGCGGAACGCCAATCATGGCACACCTATATTCCCTACACGGACCGCATTGATTACTTAGGAGGTGTAAATAACAATCTGGCCTATCTGTTGGCAGTGGAGAAACTAGCGGGCATTGAAGTTCCCGAGCGCGTGAAAGTAATCCGCGTAATGATGTGCGAGTTCTTCCGCATTGCCAGTCATCTTGTGTGGTACGGCACATTTGCGCAAGACGTCGGACAACTTTCACCTGTATTTTATATGTTCACAGACCGCGAGCGGGTCTTTGATATTGTTGAAGCAGTCTGTGGTGGGCGCATGCACCCCAATTGGTTTCGCATTGGAGGCGTAGCGCAAGACTTACCGATAGGATGGGAAAAGCTTGTGAAAAGCTTTATCGAATATTTCCCCAAGCGTCTCAAGGAGTATGATAATTTAGTTATAAAAAATAGCTTGTTTAAAGCACGGACCGTTGGCGTGGGAATCTTCACCGAAGAAGAAGCTATTGAATGGGGCGCCACGGGTGCCAACCTTCGCGCTACCGGTATGGATTGGGACTTTCGGAAGAAACGTCCTTATTCCGGCTATGAGATGTTTGACTTTGATGTTCCACTGGGAAAGAATGGTGATTGCTATGATCGTGCAGTGGTGCGTGTTGAAGAGATGCGTCAGAGCCTTAGAATAATTGAACAATGTTATAAGAACATGCCCGAAGGTTCATATAAAGCAGATCATCCGCTGACCACGCCGCCCATCAAGAAACATACGATGAAAGACATCGAAACATTGATCACCCATTTTCTGGGGGTGAGTTGGGGACCGGTTATTCCTTCCGGTGAAGCCATGAGTTGTGTTGAGGCGACAAAGGGAGCCAACAGTTATTATGCGATTAGTGATGGCAACACGTCACCATACCGGATGAGGGTGCGTACACCCTCTTTCGCACACATGCAAATGATTCCATACATCAGCCGGGGTTATACGGTGGCTGACTTGCTGAGTATTTTGGGGGCTATGGATTATGTGTTGGCGGATATAGATAGATAGATAAATAAATAGTTAAGATATAAGATCAAAGGTTTAGAGTTCAAAGTAATTAATAGTCGGATGTTAAGTGTAGAAGAAAAACAAGAAATAGAGAAAGCAATTCACCTGGTGCCGGTAAAAAAGGCAGCTTGTATTGAAGCTTTAAAAATAGTGCAGGAACATCGCAGTTGGGTATCGGATGAAAGCATCAAAGATATTGCTGCTTATATGGATATGTCGGCCGAGGAATTGGATTCGGTAGCTACATTTTATAACCTGATTTTCCGGAAGCCGGTCGGCAGGCATATTATCCTGGTGTGTGACAGCGTCAGTTGCTGGGTGATGGGTTATGAAAATATTCTGGCCCACCTTACACAACTCCTCAACATAAAATATGGAGAAACCTCAGCCGACGGCAAGTTCACTTTGTTACCCAACCCTTGTCTGGGTACTTGCGACTGTGCGCCGGCGTTTATGGTTGGAAATGATTTATATAGAAATGTCACCGCCGATCAACTGGATGATATATTAAAGAAGTATGAATAATTGTCAGACATTTTAATTTGAAAATGGAGAAGCCGCTTACCGAACACATTCGCGAAGACCGCCGACCCCTTACCTTGAAGGAATACGAAAAGGTTGGAGGTTATCAATCTTTGCGCAAAGTGCTGAAAGAGATGACTCCGAAGGCAGTTACTGATCTGGTAAAAGATTCAAAACTGCGCGGTCGTGGGGGAGCTGGTTTTTATACGGGATTAAAGTGGGGATTTGTTCCGATGGATGTCCCCAAACCAAAATACCTGATCACCAATGCCGACGAGATGGAGCCGGGTACTTTCAAAGACCGCATCCTTCTGGAGCAAACGCCACATCAGTTGATTGAAGGGATGATCGTATCGGCTTATGCCATTCAGGCTGATATATCTTTTGTTTTTTTGCGCTGGGCATACAAAACTGCAGCGCACGTCATCACGCGAGCGATCAAAGAGGCTTACGATGCGGGTTATCTGGGTAAGAATATTTTAGGTTCGGGATTTGATCTGGAGATGCATTTGCACACCGGTGTTGGAAGGTATATGTGTGGAGAAGAAACCGCTTTGCTGAATTCTCTGGAAGGCAAACGCGCAACGCCCAGAGCCAAGCCGCCCTTCCCGCAAGTCAGTGGTTTATTTGGCAAGCCAACCATCGTGAACAATGTTGAAACGCTTTGCAACATACCACACATCGTTAACAAAGGTGCGGACTGGTTTCAGGGTTTGAGCCTTACCGGGGATGCAGGTACCAAGATTTATGGGGTCAGCGGTAAGGTGAAAAAGCCGGGAGCGTGGGAATTGCCAATGGGCGTTACGATGCGCGAGTTGGTGGAAGAACATGCAGGTGGAATGCTGGATGGATTGAAGTTCCGTGGTGCACTGCCAGGAGGAGCCTCTACCGATTTTTTAGTCGAGGAACACATGGATGTAAAGATGGATTATACTTCGGTGGCCGCCGCCGGTAGCAGACTGGGTACGGGCACGCTCGTTATTCTGGATGATAAAACTTGTCCCGTGGGGTTTGTTCAGAACCTCGAACGATTTTTTGCCCAGGAGTCATGTGGATTTTGTACGCCATGCCGTGAAGGCCTTCCTTGGGTCGAGAAAATATTGGGGTCGATTGATCATGGGGATGGGCGGCCCGAGGATTTGACTTTGTTGGATTTTCATACCAAGTATTTGGGATCGGGTAATACTTTCTGCGCTTTGGCGCCGGGAGCGATGGAGCCATTGCAAAGTGCTTTAAAATATTTTAGGGAGGATTTTGAGAGACATATCAGTGAGAAGAAATGTCCTTATTGAAATGGTATTTGAAGATGAATCGTTTTTGTGACTTAGATCGAAAGTGTAAACTGTAAATCTTACTTCGTAAATCGAAATGGCAATTCTATACATCGATAACAAGCCCTATGAAGTGAAGCCCGGCAAGAACCTGCTTGAGACCTGTCTTACGTTGGGTTTAGATCTGCCTTACTTCTGCTGGCATCCTGCACTGGGCTCGGTGGGCGCCTGCCGTCAGTGCGCCATCAAAGTCTTCAAGGATGAGGATGACAAAAAAGGCCGGATCATCATGTCGTGTATGGAGCCTGTAACCGACAAGCAACGCATTTCAATCACCGATCCGGAGGCCCATGAATTCCGCAGGCATGTAATTGGTTGGCTTATGACCAACCATCCCCACGATTGTGCTGTGTGCGATGAAGGAGGTTCGTGTCATCTTCAGGACATGACCGTCATGACCGGTCACGCTTACCGAAAATACCGTTATAAAAAACGCACGTACAAAAATCAATACCTGGGCCCGTTTGTCAATCATGAAATGAATCGGTGCATCCAATGTTACCGTTGTGTTCGGTTCTATAAAGATTATGCGGGCGGTAAAGACCTCGATGCATTCGCTTCAAAAAATAATGTTTATTTCGGACGGCATGAAGACGGTCCGCTGGAAAGTGAGTTCAGCGGTAACCTCGCTGAAGTTTGCCCCACAGGTGTATTTACTGACAAAACTTTAAAACAACATTATACCCGGAAGTGGGACCTCACTACCGCACCATCCATTTGTCAACATTGCAGTCTGGGTTGTAATATCATTGCTGGTGAGCGATATGGTGAATTGCGACAGATCACCAGCCGGTTCCATGGAGATGTCAACGGTTATTTTATTTGTGACCGTGGGCGCTTTGGTTATGAATTTGTGAACGCAACCGATCGCATACGCAAACCTCTATTTAATGGGGCGACAGTCGACAAAGAAAAAGTGTTGTCGGAAATCAACAAGTCATTGCGGAAAGCAAAAGTAATTGGCATCGGCTCTCCTCGGGCATCACTGCAATCCAACTTTGCTTTGAAAGCGCTCGTTGGCGAAAGCAATTTTTATCATGGTGTTTCTGAAAATGAACATAATCTGGCTGAGTTGGTTATTAAGATTCTCAAAGAAGGCCCCGCCCGCACGCCATCGATGAAAGAAGTGGAATCGGCCGATGCAGTCTTTATTCTCGGGGAAGACCTGACCAACACCGCACCCATGTTGGCGCTTGCCGTGAGACAAAGTGTTCGGCAAAAGCCATTGGAAGAGGTAGCCGAGAAGAACATCCCGGCATGGCATGATGCCGCTGCAAGGGAATACATTCAGGATAAGAACGGTCCACTCTTTATGGCCACTGTCCACACGACCAAACTTGATGACGTGGCTACACAGACATACAATGCTGCGCCAGATGAAATTGCGCGTCTTGGATTTGCCGTTGCGCATCTTCTGGATAAAACATTGCCTGAGGTAAATGACCTGAGTACAGAAGTGCAGGTTCTTGCGCAAAAGATTGCCAAAGCATTAAGAGAAGCGAAACGACCGGTGATCATCTCCGGTGCGTCCTGCGAAATCGGCCGCGTGATCAAGGCTGCTGCCAACGTGTGTTGGGCCCTTCATCAAAAAAACAAATCAGTTGGGATTGTGCTGACCTTGCCGGAATGCAACTCACTCGGATTGGCCATGATGGGTGGTGGTCGTCTTCAAGGTGCCTTCAACGCCGTGATAAACAACCATGCAGACACGGCCATTATCATGGAGAATGATCTGTATCGTCATGGTAAAAATTCGATGGTGAATGATTTTTTGAAAAAGTGCAAGCAGGTGATCGTTCTGGATCACTCGAATCATGCCACAGCTCAGAAAGCAAATTTTCTGATTCCTGCCGGAACGTTTGCCGAGTCAGACGGTACGTTGGTGAATAATGAAGGTCGTGCACAGCGATTCTTCCAGGTATATGAATCCACGGAAGTGATTCAGGAAAGCTGGCGATGGCTGTTGAACATTGGTGTTTCAGCGGGAAACAGCAGGATGAGTCAATGGAAAAATTTTGCTGACATTACATTAGCGATTTCGAATGAAGAACCCTTGTTGAAAGGAGTCGATCAGATCACGCCTCCTCCCAGTTTCCGGATTGCTGGTCAGCGGATTCCGCGCGAACCCCATCGTTACAGTGGACGGACTGCAATGAATGCTGCCATTCAGGTAAGCGAACCCAAGCCACCGGAAGATCCGGATTCTTCCTTGTCCTACACAATGGAAGGTTTCCGCGGATTGCCACCCCCGACGTTAACTCCTTTCTATTGGTCCCCCGGATGGAATTCTGTTCAATCAATTAATAAGTATCAGGAAGAGGTGGGTGGAGCGCTCCGCGGTGGCGATCCGGGTTTACGCTTGTTTGAGCCCGTTCATAATGGTAAAGTCGATTATTTCACTTCTGTACCGGAGCCATTTGTGAGCTCGGAAAATCAATTGATGATGGTGCCCATTCATCATATCTTCGGATCGGAAGAATTAAGCGCGCGGTCACCTTCGGTGGCAGAGCGTTCCTCAAAATCGTATGTCCTGGTCAATAGCGAGGATGCGGCCGCATTAAAGATTCAGGAAGGCAGCTTCCTGGGATTTGAGGTAGATAAACAAACATATCGATTACCAGCAAAAGTAAGTGCATCGATGCCCAAAGGTGTGGCTGGATTGCCTTATGGTTTGCCCGGTTTGCCTTTTGTTGACTTGCCCGCATGGGGTATTCCAAAAAAAGAATAACATGGATGACGCAACATTACATAGTATCCTGGTTGTAGTCGGCGTGTTGGCCGTGCTGCTCACAGTTGCTCCGGGGCTTATATGGCTGGAGCGAAGATTACTAGCGCTATGGCAAGATCGTTATGGCCCCAATCGTGCCGGCCCATTTGGCGTATTGATTGTTTTGGCAGACACCATCAAACTGTTTTTCAAAGAAGATTGGATACCGCCGTTTGCTGACAAGTTTGTTTTTGTGCTCGCACCGGCCATCGTTGCCATTTCGGTCTTAATGAGTTTTGTCATTGTTCCGTTTGCACCGGGTGTAATCGTCGTGGATTTGAATATCGGCATCCTTTTCTTTCTTGCCATGTCTTCGATGGGAGCGTACAGCATTATTCTCGGAGGATGGGCATCGAATAACAAGTATGCATTGTTAGGTGCCATGCGTGGGGCAGCACAAATGATCTCCTATGAAGTTTTCATGGGTCTGGCACTGATGGGTGATGTCATCCTGACGGGTTCGTTTAGCCTGAACAACATTGTGGAGGCTCAAAGAGATATGTGGTTTGTGGTACCTCAATTTGTAGGTTTTGTTATTTTCTTTATTGCGGGCATCGCCGAGACACACCGCTTGCCTTTCGATATACCGGAAGCAGAAAGCGAACTGGTAGCGGGATTCCACTCGGAATATTCCGGAATGAAATTCGGGATGTTCTTTGTTGGAGAATACCTGGGCATTACTTTGATATCCTGCATAACGGTATGCCTGTATTTTGGTGGATGGCTGGGCCCCGATTTCCTTCCACCGCTTGTTTGGTTTGCATTAAAAACATTTGCTTTTATCTGTTTGTTCATCCTGTTGCGCGCATCGCTGCCCAGGCCGCGGTATGATCAGCTGATGGATTACGGATGGAAGATATTGCTGCCGTTGACATTGGTCAACCTGATGGTCACGGCTTTTATAGTCTTAATGATGGATAAGAATTCACACTTCCCCGGTTTTTAGAAAAGGGAAGAGGGGATAAAAAAGGAGGCAACCATGTTCAGTATTGTTCGTAGTATGTGGATTACGTTTCTGCACATGTTTCACAAACGTGAGACAGTCCTGTATCCAGAGCAGAAAAACAAACTGACTACGCGTTGGCGGGGCAGGATTGTTTTGACACGCGATCCGGATATGGGAGAACGTTGTGTTGGATGTTATTTGTGCGCCGCCGCCTGCCCGGTTGATTGTATTTCTCTGCAGGCAACAGAAGACAAGGATGGAAGGCGATATCCCGAATTTTTCAGAATCAATTTTTCCCGCTGTATTTTTTGTGGATACTGCGAGGAGGCTTGCCCAACGTATGCGATTCAACTTATACCTGATTTTGAAATGGGAGAATACGATCGGCAAAACCTGGTGTATGAGAAAAAGGATTTGTTAATCGATGGCCCCGGAAAATACCCGGGATACAATTATTATAATGTTGCGGGAATAGCCATTGGCGGAAAGGGCAAAGGCCAGGCAGAGAATGAAGAGCCACCAGTGGACATTAAGAATTTAATGCCGTAATTATGGAGATAACTTTTTACATCGCCGCAATTGTCGCCATTGTGTCCACCATAATGGTGATTACCAGCTACAATGTTATTCATGCATTATTGTACCTGGTGATGTCATTTCTGGCTATTTCTGTCGTATTTTTTGTTTTGGGTGCGCCATTCGTTGCGGCACTCGAGATCATCGTTTATGCCGGTGCCATTGTGGTGTTAATCATTTTCGTGATCATGATGCTTAACCTCAAACGCGAATCGACCCAAGAAGAAAAGCAATGGCTGACGCGTGATGTTTGGATTGGCCCGGGAATCCTGGCATTCATTTTAATGGGTGAATTAATTTACATCATCGCCTCACTCGGAGTGGGAGACCTAAGCCAGGGCATGGTTGATTCAAAGGAAGTTGGGAAGTCACTCTATACAACCTATGTCATTGGTGTTGAACTGAGTGGAATTCTGCTGATGGCAGGCATTGTCGGTGCCTATCATCTTGGTCGTCAGAAGAAAAAGATTGTTCATCGGTTTTTGGAAATGGAAAAAGAATGAAGACAGTACCCATCGAAGCTGGATTATTACTCGCAGGAATTCTTTTCGTGCTGGGGCTGATCAGTGTGTTGATCCGGCGCAACATTATTTTCATGCTCATCTCTGTGGAAATCATGTTGAACTCAGCCGGCCTCGCCTTCATTGTGGCCGGCTCAAAGTGGGCACAACCTGACGGACAGATCATGTTTATTTTTATTCTGACCATGGCTGCGGCTGAGGTTTCCGTCGGACTCGCTTTGATCTTACAGATATACCATCAATTGAAAACGTTGGACGGCGATGCTGCAAATAAAATGAAAGGATAGCCCAATAAATATGAAAGAACTTCTTTGGCTCATACCCGCGTTACCCTTCACAGGCGCACTGATCCTGATTCTTTTTGGAGCAAAAATCTCCCGCACTTTGGTCGCCATCATCGGAGCCGGAAGTGTTGGGGTATCGGCAGTGATCGTAATATTGGTCGGAATTGATTTTTTGTCGGCATCACCCGCTACCCTTGCCTACCGTCAGGTGCTCTGGACCTGGATGAGCATTGGCGGATTTACACCCGATTTTGCTTTTCATCTTGACGCACTCTCCCTGGTATTTCTCTTTGTTATCACGTTTGTGGGTTTTCTCATTCACGTGTATTCCACGGAATTCATGGCTGACGATGATGGCTTCCCTCGTTTTTTTGCCTACCTGAACTTATTTGTGTGCTCCATGCTCATCCTGGTGCTTGCAGAAAACCTGGTCCTCTTATATCTGGGTTGGGAAGGTGTGGGGTTATGTAGCTATCTGTTAATCGGATTCTGGTACACCGAAGAAAAAAATGGTTATGCTGCACGGAAGGCATTTATTGTAACGCGTGTTGGCGATACGGCGATGGCAATCGGGTTGTTTATGCTCTTTCAGATTTTCGGAACGCTCAACATTCAGGATATCCTTACCCAGGCTCCGCAAGTGTGGGCAGTCGGATCAAGCACCGCTGTGCTCGTTGCACTCTTGCTCCTGGGTGGAGCCGTAGGCAAATCAGCCCAACTTCCACTCCAAACATGGCTTCCCGATGCGATGGCCGGTCCATCTCCGGTGAGTGCCTTGATCCATGCTGCAACAATGGTTACCGCAGGGGTGTATTTGATTGCACGTACGCATGTTATTTTTGAACTCGCCCCCGTTGCACAATTGTGTGTTGGCATCATCGGCGCACTTACTTTGTTGCTCGCCGGATTCAGTGCGCTTACACAATATGACTTAAAACGGGTGCTTGCTTATTCCACCATCAGCCAGATCGGTTACATGTTTCTGGCCCTCGGCGTGGGCGCGTGGTCTGCGGCCATTTTCCATTTTATGATCCACGCATTTTTTAAGGCGCTGCTTTTTCTTGGAGCAGGAGCGGTGATCATGGCCCTTCATCATGAGCACGATATGTTCAAGATGGGCGGATTAAAAAACAAGATGCCGGTAATCTACTGGACTTTTCTGATTGGAGCGGGATCCCTGGCTGCACTCCCTTTTATCACAGCCGGCTTTTATAGCAAGGATCAGATTCTCTGGCTTGCCTGGGCGGGAGAAAAAGGAAATTTCTGGTTCTTCCTTGCTGCTTTGGTCGGCGCTTTCATTACTTCCATTTACACGTTCCGTATGGTCTTTATTACATTTTTTGGGGAAGAAAAAACGCATGTCGGACATTCCATGGGGAAATCGATAACCATTCCATTGATTATTCTTGCCGTGCTGTCACTCTTTGGGGGCTTTATCGAATTGCCCCATACTATGGGACATCTGGAATTGTTTTCAGATTATCTGAGTCCGGTATTGCCGGGAGTAGTAATACGCGAAGGTGCAGAAAGCGGGGAATGGATAATGCAGGCGTTGGCCGCCGTGATCTCAATCAGTGGTGTTTATATTGCTTACTATTATTATGTAAAGCATCCGCATCTTCCCGAAAAGATCAAGGCATCTATTTCTGATTTGCATCAGCTTTGGTTTTCAGGATGGGGTTTTGATCGACTCTACGATGCTATTTTGGTAAGACCTTTTGTCTTCCTTGCGGCGATCAATAAAAATGATATCATCGACAAAGGGTATGCAGCGATTGTCACGTTGGTTACATTCCTTCATCGGATTTTCTCCTATACACAAAGTGGTCTCATGCGCTGGTATGTGATGGGTATTGTAATTGGTGCTATTCTTATCTTAACCTTAGGCTTACTGTCATGATATTACCTGGATTCATAGCCCTACTCATGGCAGGTGGCCTTCTCGCCTGGATATGTGGAAAATGGAACTCGCTTTTCCCGAGGTGGATTTCCCTGATCACCGTCACGATCAATTTTATTCTTGTCATTTTTCTTTGGATCGACAATAACCAGGCAATCCATATCACCGATTCACAATGGCTTATTCAATTTGAACTGCCGTGGATACCCCGGTTCGGCATCGGGTTTCATCTCGCTCTGGACGGATTGAGTCTGCTTATGCTGGTCCTGACCTTCTTTTTGGGAATTCTGGCCGTGCTCACTTCATGGAAGGAAATTCAATATCGGATAGGCTTCTTTCACTTCAATCTTCTTTGGGTGTTGGCTGGCATCACAGGTGTTTTCCTCACCATGGATTTGTTTTTGTTTTACTCGTTCTGGGAAGTGATGCTTATCCCGATGTATTTTTTGATTATTACCTGGGGACATGAGAACCGCAGGTATGCGGCTTATAAGTTTTTCATTTTTACCCAGGCCAGCGGATTGCTTATGCTGTTGGCTATTCTTGGCTTGTACTTCATTCATGGAAGTCTAACGGGCACCTACACTTTCGATTATTTTCAATTGTTGGGAACCGACCTGTCACCGGAGGTCGCGCGTTGGCTGATGTTGGGTTTCCTCGCTGCATTTGTTGTGAAGTTGCCCGTGGTTCCGTTTCACAGCTGGTTACCGGATGCACACAGTGAAGCGCCGACAGCGGGAAGTTTAATCCTGGCCGGATTGCTTTTAAAGACCGGAGCTTATGGACTGTTGCGCTTTGTTCTTCCATTATTTCCAGGAGCAGCAGTGGAGTTGGCCCCATGGGCCATGTTGTTTGGAGTAATCGGAATATTGTATGGCGCTGTTCTGGCTTTCGCACAAACTGACTTGAAACGGCTCGTGGCTTACACCAGTGTTAGTCACATGGGTTTTGTAATTCTGGGAGTCTTCTCGTTTAACGAACTAGCTTTGCAAGGCGTAGTGATGCAAATGATTACGCATGGCATCAGTACGGGCGCACTGTTCATCATTGCGGGCTCCTTGTACGAGCGGATCCACACGCGCGACATAACCGAGATGGGAGGTTTTTGGAGCAAGGTTCCCTTTATGGGAACGATTGCGGTTGTTTTTGCGATGGCTTCCCTCGGGCTTCCTGGTTTAGGAAATTTTATTGCTGAGTTCCTGACACTCATCGGAGCATGGCAAGCCAATCCCTTGCTGACTATCTTCGCCACGGTTGGCCTGGTAGCCGCCACTGCTTATTCTCTGCGTATTGTTCAAAAAGTATTTTTAGGACAACAACAAAAGGAGCGTGTGTTGCCCGATTTTTCATTGCGTGAAAAGTTGATCATGGTACCCATGGTGATCGTGATCGTTTGGTTGGGATTGTTTCCGCAGCCCATACTTGATATGTCTAAAAGGACGATCATCGATTTACTACCCAGAACCAAATCTATTTCTGCGGCAAAACAGGAACTAAAGCCGACTTTGTTCGTCAGGATATCAGCAGAAAAATCGAAAGGAGGCGCCCATGAGTAAACATGATTTTCTTAGCATCGTTCCGCTGTTTATTCTCACCAGCGCCGCCATCCTCATGATGTTTTCCATTTCGGTGAAACGAAATCACAAAGTGATCTATGCTATCACTTTGTTTTCATTGCTGGCCGACTTTGTTTATATGGTGGTGTACATGAACGGATCACGGTGGGTGATCGAACCGCTTTTTGTTATCGATGGATTTGGTTTGTTCAATTTCGGATTGATCCTGTTGACCGCCCTGGTGGCGTCGATGATGTCGTATGCTTATTTCGAACAACGCGAAGAGCGAAAGGAAGAGTATTATATCTTATTGATCCTTGCCACACTGGGCGCAGCCACGCTTGTGATCAGCAAGCATTTTGTTTCGCTTTTCCTTGGGTTGGAGATTCTGAGTGTAGCACTTTATGCGATGATTGCTTACCTCCGCAAGCGTGAGCGTTCCGATGAAGCCGGTATAAAATACCTGATCATGGCAGCGTTCTCTTCTGCTTTTCTATTGTTTGGAATGGCCCTTGTTTACGCCACCACCGGCACAATGGAATTTTCAGGGATCGCTGCTTATCTCGCTTCGTATGAAGAATTGCCTTTGATTATGTTAGCCGGTTTTGGAATGATGGTTGTGGGCATTGGATTTAAACTGAGCGTCGTACCCTTTCACATGTGGGCGGCAGATGTGTACGAAGGTGCCCCTGCTCCCGTGACTGCTTTCATCGCAACGGTATCCAAAGGAGGCATGATGGCGATGTCGGTTCGATTCTTTACAACGATCAATGGCTATCGCTTCCCCAACCTTGTTTTGATTTTTACGGTCATTGCGATTGCCTCGATGTTTGTTGGAAATATCCTTGCCCTGCGCCAAAATAATGTCAAGCGCGTTCTGGCCTACTCGTCCATAGCACACATGGGTTATTTGCTCGTGGCATTTTTGTCTGGCAATGCCCTCGGTGTAGAGGCAGTGAATTTTTATCTCGTCGCTTATTTTGTCACCACCCTTGGAGCATTTGGCATCATTTCCACATTGTCTGACAAAGAGCGCGATGCGGAAACGATGGAAGACTACAGGGGATTACTCTGGAGGCGTCCCTTCACTGCGGCACTTTTCATAGGCATGCTCCTTTCCCTCGCGGGTATTCCGATTACAGCCGGTTTTGTAGGAAAGTTTTACCTCGTTGCGGCAGGTGTGAGTTCTCAGCATTGGCTGCTGGTTGTGACCTTGGCGGTAAATAGTGTCATTGGTTTGTTTTACTATATTAAAATCATCGCTACCATGTTTGAATATGTCGAAGGCGAGGCAGAGCCAACCTCACGGCTGCGACCCACCGCCTACATTGTCAGCGGAGTCACCATGACGATTCTGGCGCTCCTTTTGTTATGGCTCGGAGCCTATCCCGAAGGAATGATGACCCTGATCAGAAATTTTGCAGCGCTAAACTAGTGTCGTTCCAACTATATAACCAATTCCCGATCTAGATCTAATCTGCTATCTTTGATCTCTGGATGGCACTCATGTTAAAAATTAAATTTGGAATTCCCGGATTGTGAAATACAGAATCGCAGTTCTTTTTCTTTTTCTTAACCTCGTCTCTTGCGACCACAACGAAGCGGTAGACCCAGTGGTGTTGACTGACGATCCGCCGCAACTGGGCAGAACTAGCGCTGTCATTGAGGGGAGCATCAAAGACACGGGATCAATCAGGCCCATTAAATACGGCTTCTTATGGGACTCGATTTCAGGTTTGAACATCGTTAATGCTAAAAACAAACTGGACCTCGGCTCAACCAGCGCAAACATTGTTTATCAAGTCTCCCTCACGGGCCTTGTCTCCAAGACCCAATATTTTGTTAAGGCCTATACTGCAAACGTCGACTATTCAAGGATTTATTATGGTAATGAGGTTGCGTTTAGGACGTTGCCCTGAGCTACTGAAAAATCCTTAGTTGATCACTCCGGATCCGATTAATTCTTCCCCTTTATACCACGCGGCAAACTGACCGGGAGCAACACTTTTTTGTGGTTGATCAAAAACTAAATAGAGGCCTTCTTCTTTTTTATGAATGGTGCAACCTTGCAAGGGCTGGCGATAACGGATGCGCACATCAAATTTTTGGGATGCACCAATAATTAATCTCAAATCTTCGCGGATCCAATGTTCATCATCTTTGGGAATGAACAATCCCGGACGGTAAAGCCCAGGATGATTTTCTCCCATCCCCGTGTAAATCACATTTTTTTCAGTGTCCGTGCCGATCACAAATAAAGGTTCTGCAAACCCGCCAATGTTGAGACCTTTCCGTTGCCCTATGGTGTAGTAGTGCGCGCCCGAGTGTTCTCCTACTACTTTGCCTATTTCGGGAGTCAGCGAAAACGGTGCAACGGAGTGTGCCAAACCTTCTTTGCCTTTTCCGTTTTTGAAAATTGTCGCATCGAATGGAATGTCAATGACCTGACCTTTCCTGGGATCAAGACGTTGCTGTAAAAATTCAGGCAAGTGCACTTTGCCGATAAAGCACAAGCCTTGAGAATCTTTTTTGTCGGCCGTGACCAATCCGATTTTTTTTGCCAACGCACGTACTTCCGGTTTGGTAAATTCACCAATGGGAAATAAGGCTTTGGAAAGTTGGGCCTGGTTGAGCTGACACAAAAAATAACTTTGATCTTTGTTGCAATCCTTTCCGGCAAGGAGACGATAGACTTTGTTTCCAGATTTCTCCACCTCTCCCTTCCGGCAATAGTGACCAGTGGCCACATAATCAGCACCCAACCTTATTGCAGTATCAAGGAAAATATCAAATTTAATTTCGCGATTGCATAACACATCCGGATTGGGCGTGCGGCCACGTTGATATTCCGCAAACATATAATCCACAATCCGCGCCTTGTACTCCTTGCTCAAATCGATGGTCTGAAAGGGAATACCGAGGTGCTGCGCCACAATCATCGCATCATTGCTATCATCCAGCCATGGGCATTCGTTGCTGATTGTGACCGAGTCGTCGTGCCAGTTTTTCATAAACATAGCGATGACTTCGTATCCTTGCTGCTGGAGCAAGTACGCCGCTACACTGGAGTCTACACCCCCGGAAAGTCCTATGACAACTCTTTTTTTCACTTTACTTCAAACTGACCCACTCCTCCAACGGAGACGGAATTCATACGTGTATAGGACAAAGACTATTTTTCACTTAAAAGTTCATTCACGGTTTCATTGAAGCGCACAATGTACTGATCATAATAAATGCCCGTTCCCGGACCGGAAAAGCCGGTGTAAATCTTTTTTACTTTACCGTCTTTGCCAATAAAAATGGTGGTCGGAAAAGCCATGAGCTGATTCAGTGCAGGCAACGTTTCTGAAGCTTTTACCTTGTCGCTGGTGCCTGCGATGACAAAATCATAATCTACACCCAGTTTTTCTTTCATTTTCTTTATGCGGCCGCTCGCATAATTAAAATCGTTCTTGCGTTCATAAGCCAGCCCCAGAATTTCCACACCGCGATCCTTATTCTGCTTATACCATTTTGTAAGAAATTTGGTTTCATCCATGCAATTGGAGCACCAGGTACCAAAGATTTGCAGAATGAGTACTTTGTTTTTGTACCGATCATCGGCTGGACTTATATTGTTACCCTCAACATCAGGAAAACGGAATTCCAGTTTCTCATAACCTTTTTTCAAGTAGGTAAGCGACTCGGGATCGGGGAGTCCTGCATTTTCATTTTCGATACCCATCCAGCTTTCATGGTGGGCTTTTCCCGACCAATAATCGCCGATGAGTGTGGTTTTATCTTTTCGCGTGGCAGAAAAAATGTATGCATGATGACCGTCGAAGGTGCTCAGCCACATCTTGTCGTCCACCACATTGCCCTCAAGATAACGAAAGTCCCCATCCGGGTTGAGGAATGTACCCTCAACATAATTTCCATCCTGTCTGAAAATACCCACCGACACCGTTGTGTCTTTGTCGTGAACAAACCGAACTGAATACTTTCCGGTAAAGTGAGTGGAGGCTGATTTACTTTTTTTGGCAAAACGAAAATCTTCTCCCCAGGTAGCGTGAAACGGAAGGCGATAATTCCTTTCAAAGTTCTTTACGTAATAGCCAGTAAGTTCTCCATCACTAACCCTTGCTACCAATTCGGCATCAAAAATGTGAAGGACCATCCTCACGGTATCACGGTCCAGGTGCACTTCGTCCAGGGTAAGTTTTTCTCCTGCATTTTTCAAATAGACTTTATATCCCGCTGAATCAGTCTTGCCTGTCCTGTCGACTTCAAAATTAAAAGGCAGTTTTTGCCCTTGCATGTCTATTACCCCTCTCCAGTTCCCGGATTTAAGTTCAGGTGTTTTGGAGCATGAAATAAGGCATGCGATACTGGTGGTGAGTAGTAAAAACCTCATTATTTTTGTAAATTCTTTCGTTAAGGGTACAAAACGTTGCAAAATAGAGAAATGTTCGCCAGGGTGAGAGTTTTGGAGCTGGCATCTGTACTTGCTGGGCCGAGCGTTGGACAGTTCTTTGCGGAATTGGGCGCGGAGGTAATAAAAGTGGAGAACCCGAATACCGGTGGGGATGTAACACGAAGCTGGAAGGGCGCTGGTGAAGAGACCGATGATCGCTCTGCTTATTTTTGTTCCTGCAACTGGGGTAAAAAATCAGTGACTCTTGATTTGGGACTAAAAAACGATTTTGAGGCAGTCAGGAAATTAGCGAAACGATCAGACATCGTTATCGTAAGTTACAAACCGGGTGATGCTGAAAAATTGGGTGTTGACTATAATTCGTTATCCAAACTTAATCCAAGGCTAATTTATGGTCAGATCACAGGATATGGATCAGATGACGACCGCGTAGGCTATGATGCTGTGATTCAGGCAGAATCAGGATTCATGGATATTAACGGTGAAAAAAATGGGGTGCCAACGAAAATGCCCGTGGCGTTAATCGATATTCTGGCCGCACATCAACTGAAAGAAGGAATTTTGCTGGCACTACTCAATCGAATGAATACGGCTCAAGGTGATTTTGTTGAAGTAAGCCTGATTCAGACAGCCATTTCATCTTTAGCAAACCAGGCAACGAATTGGCTGGCAACAAAAAAACTTCCAACACGGCAAGGATCGGCCCATCCTAATATAGCACCCTATGGTGATTGGTTTGAAACAGCAGATAGAAAAAAGATTTTACTGGCCGTGGGAAGTGACCGGCAATTTGCGAATTTGTGTGAGGTATTGGAACTCCCAGAACATCACAACTTTTCGACGAATAGCAAACGGGTTGAGCATAGAGATTCCCTTAATGAAATTCTATCAGCGAAAATCGTGCGATGGAAATCGGCAGATTTGTTAAGAGAAATTCATGCATTGAAAATTCCGGCCGGCCCAATTCAAAATGTAAATGAAATTTTATCGACGACCATGGCGAAGGATTTAATTGTTGGCGATCACCCGGTTCAGGGCTTAAGGACCTACGTCGGTTCCAGTCAAAAATCGGAGTCCGGCAAATACAATCAATCCTTTCTCCCACCTCCCCATTTAGGCGAGCACACGCAGGAAATATTGAGATCATTGTCCTAAATGAGGTATTGGGAAGGGGAAATAGAAATGTTGTTCCTTTTCCAGGAGTACTTTCTACCCGAATTGAGCCTCCGTTTTTCTCCACCATTTCCTGGCAAAGTAAAAGCCCTGGGCCAGTCCCCATTTCACCAGCTGTTCCTGCACCGCTGGAATTGAATTCTTTCTTGTTCCTCAATGCCCTTTTAGTAAAGCTGTACCCGAGGCCAACCTGATCCTGCGCCCGAACCTCGGCAGGTTGGCGTAAATAATCATGTGGATTTCACTTCAAAAGAGCTCATTTTGAGCTAAGGAATAGATTCTCGTTTGGTTAAAGAACACTTCGCTGGATTGTGTAGGTCTCCAGAAGCACGTTACTTTTCTACTTACTCCCGGAGTGCAGGGTGCTTCCTGTCACTTTGTATGGTTAATAAAAAAAAGGAAGAAACAGGTAAATAATGGATAAAAATGCAAAAAAGTGGTGTAAAGTGGTGTAAAGTGGTTCAAAATTACATAAGTTTGCTTAGAAGAATCCCGCTTTTAGCGGGACAGTAAAGGACAACCACTACGTCTATGACTTTCTTCACGAGCGAGTATGAGAGTAAACTTGATTCCAAGGGCAGGCTGGTTTTGCCTTCGCGGATCAAATCGCAGCTTCCTGAAGGAGAAAGTCATGAGTTGGTAATTCGTCGGGGATTCGAACAATGTCTCATCCTTTATCCCCTCGTAGAATTCAAAAAAGTATTCTCAAAAATTTCCGGATTAAACGAATTCAACGAAGAGTATCGCAAACTCCAAAGAAATTTTTTGTCAGGTGTAGTCACGGTAGAGTTGGATAACAACGGCCGCTTTCTGCTTCCGAAGAATTTACTTGCTTACGCCCAAATCGATAAGGAAGCATTGCTGGTTGGGCTGGGCAGCAAGGTTGAAATCTGGAATCCGGATATCTACGAGAAGAACAGGATAACCGATCCGGTTGAGTTATCAAAGTTGGCAGAGAAACATTTGAACGATTGAAATGGGTGATGAAAAAAAAGTTCATTGAAGGATTTGAAAGGAAGCAGGGAAATGGTGCGTAGCATTAATCTCGAAGCCTGAGGTCATGTATCACCGGCCAGTTATGCTGAAGGAGTGCCTCGACGGCCTGAACATTCACCCGGAAGGCACTTATGTTGACGCCACGTTTGGTGGAGGCGGACACAGCATGGGTATCCTCGAGAAAATAAAAGGTGGCAAGCTGATTGTGTTTGATCAGGATGAGGATGCCAGAAAGGAAGCAGAGAAAATAGAACATCGTTCTTTTACATTTTGTCAGGCCAACTTCATGTATTTGAAAAAATATTTGAAGTTAAATGGAGTAACCCAGGTCAATGGAATACTCGCTGACCTGGGAATCTCATCGCATCAGATTGATTCCGCGGAGCGGGGGTTTTCAACCCGGTTTGACGGGCCGCTGGATATGCGGATGGATAAAAAGAGCCCGCTCACTGCAGCAAAAGTGCTGAATGAATATCCGGAGGAGAATTTGCACAAGATTTTGGGAATGTATGGTGAAGTGAGAAACGCCAGAACACTGGCCCGGATGATTCACCGGCAAAGGTCAGTAAAGAAACTGGAAAAGATTTCGGAATTGATTGGATTGCTCAAACAGGTTGCTCCCAGAGGAAAAGAGTTTAAGTATTTCGCACAAGTATTTCAGGCTTTGCGAATTGAAGTAAACCAGGAAATGGAAGCCCTGGAGAGCTTTTTAAACCAATGTAATGAAGTAATGGATAAAGGGGGTCGATTGGTGATCATGTCGTATCACTCGCTGGAAGACAGGATGGTTAAAAACTTTATCAATACGGGGAAAGTGTATGGCGAATTGGAAAAAGATTTTTTTGGCAACCCGGTCAAACCTTTTAATGCGATCAACCGGAAGCCGATCGAAGCGGGTGAAGAAGAAGTGAAAGAGAACAACAGGGCAAGAAGTGCGAAGTTGAGGATAGCAGAGAAATTGTAACGGGAAAGTGGATAAAGACATGTTAACATTCACAATAAAGCTCATTAATAATAAATAGTAAGGAATTGCGATATGGGAGAGAATAAATTAAAGGTGGAGAGTAAGGCAGAAAGCAGCAGCAACGGAAGCAGCCTTTTTTCCGGTCTCGAAAAACGTTTGAAACTGGAGACCTATTTCGAAGATGGGTTTCCGGTCAAGCATTTGCCCAAAATCCTTTTCGCCATGTTTCTCAGTCTGGTCTATATCAGCAACACACATTATGCCGAGAAGACAACGCGCGCCATCAACCGGGCTCAAAGTGAAGTAGAGGACCTGCGCGCAGACTTCACCACGCTAAAGGCCGATGTGATGTTTGCCAGCAAACAGAGCGAAGTAGCCAGAAGAGTAAAAGCAATAGGATTAAAGGAAAGTGTAAAGCCGCCATATAAAGTAATTGTAGAAGAAGGTGAATATTAAAAAATCGATATTAGTTAGAGTTAGGGTTGCATTTTTATGCGTCCTCATCTTCGCGATTTGTGTCGGGGCCAAGATTGCGCACATCCAATTTGTTGAAGGTGAGCAGTGGGCCAAAATGGGTGCCGACATCATGTTTGATTTTAAGAAGGTAAAAGCTACACGTGGGAATATCTATTCCGACAACGGGAGCTTGCTGGCTACCTCTCTTCCTTTTTATAAAATAGCCATGGATCCCACCCTGGTAAAAAAGGATGTGTTTGATAAGGGTGTTGATTCCTTGTCCATTCTCTTATCCCGCTATTACAAAGACCGCTCTGCAACAGATTATAAGCGCATGCTGAAAGATGCCCGTGCAACGGGTAAGCAATATCTGGTGGTCAGCCGGAAGCAGATCAATTATCAAACAAAAAAAGAAATGTTATCATGGCCGATTTTTCGGGAAGGACGGTATAAGGGAGGTGTAATATTTGAAAAGATGGATGTTCGCTACAGACCTTTTTCCAATCTGAGCCGGAGAACAGTCGGTTTTGTAAACGAAGAAGGTAAAGGAGTTGGACTGGAGTCAAGTTTTAACGACGCACTCGGAGGCCATGACGGCGAGGCATTGTTTCAGAAAATAGCAGGAGGCACTTGGAAGCCGGTATTTGATGGCACCAACGTAAAAGCCATTGAAGGTCTGGATATTCAAACGACCATTGATATTAATCTGCAGGATGTCGCTGAGACCTCCCTCTTTCGCGCTATGCAACAACATCATGCGGATGAGGGAACGGTCATTGTGATGGAAGTAAAAACCGGTCACATTAAGGCCATTTCCAATTTGAGCGAGGACAGCGGTGATTACTACGAAAAATTTAACAATGCTGTCGGCGGATTGTTCGAACCAGGTTCAACGTTCAAATTGGTTACCATGATGGCCTTGCTGGAAGACACCAACATCGAACTAACCGACAGCATTCAGACCGGAAATGGGGAATACACATTTTATAAAAAGAAGGTAAAGGATCATGACGAAGGAGGCTACGGCACCATTACTATCAAAAGAGCGTTTGAACTTTCTTCCAACGTAGCGATGGCAAAGTTGCTCGATAAACATTTTGGTCTCAAACCACAAAAATTCATCAATCATGTCGATAAGTTAAATTTATCAAAGCCACTGGGACTCCAGATTTCCGGAGAGGCCTATCCCAAGATTCCGCGGCCAGGTGACAAGGCCTGGAGCGGTATATCGCTGCCGTGGATGGCTTATGGCTATGGATTTGAAATTACGCCACTGCATACTTTGGCACTGTATAATGCCGTAGCGAACGATGGGAAAATGATCAAACCCATGTTTGTGACCTCCATTCGCCAGGCTGACGATGTTCAAAAGGAATTCGAAACCGAAACACTGAACAGCAAAATCTGTTCAAATAAAACATTAAATCAGATAAAACTTCTTCTCGAAGCGGTTGTAGAGAGCGGGACTGCCAAGAACTTAAAAAATGCCGACTACCGGATTGCGGGTAAAACCGGCACAGCCCAAATCCTGGACGACGGACACTATACGAAGAAGTACATCACCTCTTTTGTTGGATATTTTCCTTCCAACGCACCAAAATACACGGTACTGGTCATGATCAAGAATCCAAGGGGATGGCAGCAATATGGCAACAACGTGGCGGGTCCGGTCTTTAAGGAAATTGCGGACAATATTTATTCGCGGGACATTCAACTTCACCTTGCGATGGAGAAGAAAAAAGTGTTGGAGCCGGGTGTATTTCCAACCATCCGCTCAGGGAAGCAGGATGAACTCACGATGTTAACCAATGAGCTTGGGGTATCCAGTCATTCTACAACGGAAGAAGACTGGATTAAATCTGGAAAAAACGGGAATGCAATTGTGTGGAAAAAGAACGCCATGGTAAAGGACCATGTTCCGGATGTTACCGGTATGACTTTCCGCGATGCAATCTTTTTGTTGGAGAAATCCGGTTTGCGCGTGGTATTTCAGGGGAAAGGTAGAGTAGCGGAACAATCCATTTCTCCGGGAAGCAAGATTACAAAGGGTGGCAGAATTTATTTACGACTGAGTTAAGGAATACGATATCATGGCAGAGTTAAAGGATCTGTTGTACAAAGTGCATATCACCTCTACCTCGGGGGATATGAACGTGGAGGTGAAGGGTATTTGCTTTGACTCGCGCAAAGTAAAACCGGGGTTTCTATTTGTGGCTGTTACGGGCACGCAAGCGGACGGGCATCTCTTTATTGGTAAAGCGGTTGACCTTGGAGCCGTGGCTGTTGTGGCCGAAAAATTACCGGAAATCATTTCAGACAAGGCGAGTTATGTAACGGTGAAAGACAGCGCCCAGGCTTTGGGGTTTATTGCTGCAAATTTTTATAAAAATCCGTCGCATCAATTACAGCTGGTAGGTGTTACCGGAACGAATGGTAAAACTACTGTTGCCACATTATTGTACCAACTTTTCAATTCACTCGGCCATCGCTCGGGATTGTTATCCACAGTTGTGAATAGAATTGTGGATAAAGAAATCCCTTCGACGCACACTACCCCTGACCCGATTCAACTCAATGAACTTCTGGTGGAAATGGTGGCGGCGGGGTGCTCGCATTGCTTTATAGAGGTGAGTTCGCATGCTATTGACCAGGAACGCGTTGCAGGCTTGAAATTCGCGGGCGCGATTTTTACCAATATCACACACGATCACCTCGATTACCACAAGACTTTTGAAAACTACATCAAAGCCAAGAAAAAATATTTTGATGAGCTGAGTGCTGATGCCTTTGCGCTGGTTAACGCCGATGATAAGCGCGGCATGGTGATGTTGCAAAACACCAAAGCAAAGAAGCAGTCTTTTGGGTTGAAGAAGATGGTCGACTTTAAAGGCAAGATCATCACCAATTCAATTGAAGGATTGGAATTGGAAATTGGCAATAAGACGGTATGGTTCAAATTGATAGGCGACTTCAATGCCTATAATTTGCTTGCAGTCTACGGGGGAGCTATCTTATTAGGTCAGGATTCCGATGAAATATTGACCCACCTCTCGGCGATGCAAGGCGCCGCAGGCAGGTTTGAATTAGTCCGCCCGGGTTCAAAAATCACGGCCATTGTGGATTATGCCCACACGCCCGATGCGCTGAAGAATGTTTTGGAAACGATCGCACATTTCCGTACGGGTACCGAACAAGTTATCACGGTGGTGGGATGTGGTGGGAACCGAGACAAAACAAAACGTCCCCTCATGGCTTCCATTGCCTGCCGGTTTAGCGATAAGGTGGTCATCACCTCTGATAATCCAAGAGACGAAGATCCGATGGAAATTATCCGTGAAATGCAAACCGGCATCGGTCCTTCAGAAACCAGAAAAACATTGGTCATGGCCGACCGCGCTGAAGCCATCAAGACGGCATGTATGTTGGCAAAGCAAAAGGACATTATTCTTGTTGCAGGAAAAGGACATGAAAAATACCAGGAGATAAAGGGAGTGAAGCACCCGTTTGATGATCGGGAGGTTTTGGAACGAATGCTTAAAATGTTTGCCAATTAATGCTGTATTATCTATTCGACTATATTGATCGTCATTTCAACCTCCCTGGAGCAGGATTGTTTCAATACATTTCTTTCCGCGCCGGCGCAGCAGCATTGTTATCGCTTTTGATCACGATCACTTTTGGCAAGAGCCTCATCAATTTTCTGAGAAAGAAACAAGTTGGAGAAGCGATCCGTGATCTGGGTCTGGAAGGCCAGATGCAGAAAAAGGGAACCCCAACCATGGGTGGACTGATCATTATTGCCGGTATTCTCATCCCCACTTTATTGCTCGCCAAGATTGATAACATCTATATCATCCTGCTGGTTACCGTCACCATATGGCTGGGGTTGATCGGATTGATGGATGATTACATCAAGGTATTTAAGAAAAATAAAGAAGGACTTGCGGGCCGTTTCAAAATTGTCGGTCAGGTTGGATTGGGACTGATTGTCGGGCTCACCTTATCCTTTAACGACCATGTAGTGATCCGCGAAGTATCCAGCACTCCTGCATTGAGTGATGAAACAAGGCCTGCAGAACAGGAAGTAATGAATTACAAAGACGTCAGGTCCACCAGGACGACTGTACCGTTTTTTAAAAATAATGAATTAGATTATAGCAGAATTATTCCATTCATCGGAAAAGATTACACCTGGATTATTTATACGCTATTTGTGATCCTGATTGTCACGGCAGTTTCGAATGGTGCGAATATTACAGATGGTATTGACGGATTGGCAGCCGGCACATCGGCCATCATCGGGTTAACGTTGGCCATTTTTGCTTACCTCTCCGGTCGGGTAGACTTTAGCAGCTATCTCAATATTATGTATATCCCCAATCTGGGGGAACTTGTAATTTTCTGCACGGCCTTTGTAGGCGCTTGTCTGGGATTTTTATGGTACAACGCCTTTCCCGCCCAGGTATTCATGGGCGATACAGGCAGTCTCGCATTGGGTGGAATCATTGCTGTGCTTGCGTTGGTCATTCGCAAGGAATTGATGATTCCGGTTTTGTGCGGCATTTTTCTCCTGGAGACGAGCTCGGTCATTATTCAGGTTTTGTATTTCCGCTACACCCGAAAAAAGTATGGAGCTGGTAGAAGGGTTTTTCTGATGTCTCCGCTCCACCACCATTATCAGAAGAAGAATATACATGAAGCTAAAATAGTAACACGGTTTTGGATAGCTGGAATATTATTGGCAATCCTTAGTCTGGCAACATTGAAAGTGAGATGAACAAACGCATGGTAATATTGGGAGCAGGCGAAAGCGGAACGGGGGCAGCAATCCTGGCGAAAGTCAAGGGCTACGAAGTTTTTGTCTCTGATCAGAGTCAGATCCAGGACAAATACCGGGTTGAGTTGACCAATGCTGCGATTCAATTTGAAGAGGGTAAGCACACGACAGAAAAAATTCTGAACGCAAAACTGATTATCAAGAGCCCTGGAATTCCAGACAAAGCAGAAATCATCAAGAAGATCAAGGCAGTCGGCATAGAGATTATTGATGAAATAGAATTTGCCTTTCGTCACTTAACCGGAAAAGTGATCGCCATTACCGGGACGAATGGCAAAACCACCACAACACTCCTCACTTATCATTTAATGAAATCAGCCGGGTTGAACGTTGCGCTCGCTGGCAATGTGGGAGAGAGCCTGGCCCGAAAGGTGGCCTACAAACAGTACGATTGGTATGTGCTGGAAGTCAGCAGTTTTCAGTTGGATGGCACAACCACTTTCAAACCCCACATCGGGGTAATTTTGAATATCACGCCAGATCATCTGGATCGCTATGAGTACAAAATGGAGAACTACGTCCACTCCAAATTCCAGATTGTCCGGAACATGACGGAGGAAGATCATTTTATTTATTATTCTGATGATCGGATAACCGCTGCCGAAGCGACGAAAAGGAAAATGAGTGCTCAGATTGTGAAGGTTTCACTAAAGGATTATCAAACCCCTGTTCATTTTGACGGTGTGAACATGTCATTCAGCCTGGCGGACGCGACCTTTAACATTGCTCAATCCGACACTACTTTGAAGGGCCCGCACAATTTAATTAATACCATGTCGGCTGTCACAGCGGCCTGCCTTGCGGGAGCGAAACTCGATTTGATCAGGTCAGGATTAAAAACTTTTGTTAACGCCCCGCACCGGCTCGAGTCGGTTGCCATCATCCACGGCGTGGAGTATATCAATGACTCCAAAGCGACGAATGTGGATTCAGTAGTTTATGCACTGGGAAGTTACGATCAGCCGTTGATCTGGATAGCTGGTGGCATGGATAAGGGAAATGATTACAACATCATCTACAACCAGGTGAAGACCAAAGTCAAAGTATTGATTTGTCTTGGAAAAGAAAATGACAAGCTCCGCAAAGCATTTGGTGGAGTAGTGAGGGAAATATATGAAACGCAAAGCATAAAAGAACTGGTGCGTTTGGCGAATCAGGTGGCGCAAAATGGAGATGTGGTGCTCTTGTCTCCGGCCTGCGCAAGTTTTGACTTGTTCAAAAACTACGAAGATCGCGGGAATCAATTCCGCGCAGCAGTACTTGAATTAAAAAAGGAAACGGAAAAGGCGACATCATGATTTCAAAATTCAAAGAATGGGCCGACAAAAACCTCCAGGGTGATCCGGTCATCTGGGCGGTTGTCTTTGCTTTGTCCATGATCTCTATTCTGGTGGTGTACAGTTCTATCGGCACGCTGGCCTTCAAGCGCACGATCAGTCCTGAAATGTATTTGGTCAAACACACCTTCATGGTGTTTCTTGGATTGTCATGCATGTGGCTGGCCCATAAGGTTGACTATCGATACTACTCAAAGATTTCTCGGTTAGCATTGTGGATCAGTGTTCCGTTGTTGATTTATACTTTCACCAATGGCACAACCATAAATGATGCCGCTCGCTGGATTACCGTGCCCATCATCGGCACTTCCTTCCAGCCTTCTGATTTTGCGAGCCTTGCGTTGATCATCAATCTGGCGAGTATGCTTTCGAAAAAACAACAGAATATTGAAGACATCAAAGAATCACTAATTCCGATTTTATTCTGGTGTGGTATTATCTGTGGACTGATCGCATTAACCAACTTATCCACAGCGGTGCTTCTTTTTGGGACCTGCATGCTGGTTATGTTTATCGGACGTGTTCCCATGAAATACCTTGCCATGTTAGTGTTGGTAGGAGCATTGGCCGGAGCCGCTGCATTGAAATTTGGTGTGCGCGGCGAAACGGCCAAGAACCGGGTTTTAAGTTTTATCAACGGAACGGAGCTCCCTTTTCAGGCAAAGCATGCACGCATTGCTGTGGCCACCGGAGGCATTGTTGGCAAGGGCCCGGGTAACAGCGATCAGCGAAATATTCTTCCTCACCCATACTCAGACTTTGTCTATGCCATCGTGATAGAAGAATATGGAATGATCGGAGGAATCGTTGTGCTGGGTCTGTATTTGATTCTGCTACACAGGGGAATGAAGGCGGCTTATAACAGTGAACGTGCATTTGGCGGGTTGCTTTCTGCCGGTTTGAGTTTTGACTTGGTCTGCCAGGCCATGGTAAATATGGGAGTGGTCGTTGGGCTTGGGCCAATTACCGGGCAACCGTTGCCTTTTCTAAGTTGGGGAGGAACTGCCATGGTGTTTACCGGGCTTTCGGTTGGAATTATACTCAGTGTAAGTCGCGGAGAACAAGATGAGGCTTGGGAGCAACAGACGAGCACAGATATCAAAGAGAACAAAGACACTGCCACGGCAAAGGCAGCTTGAGGTTATTTGATTTATGAATTAGAAGGAATAAATAATTCTTGACAGTAAAACAACCATATCGAATCATCATTAGCGGCGGCGGGACGGGAGGACATGTTTTCCCCGCGATTGCGATTGCCAACACTTTTAAAGAAAGGCATCCTGATGCGGATATTCTTTTTGTGGGTGCTCAGGGCAGAATGGAGATGGTGCGGGTACCACAAGCGGGTTATAAGATTGTTGGTTTATGGATCAGCGGGCTCCAACGAAGATTAACCTTATCCAATCTTTCTTTTCCCTTCAAATTAATTTCCAGCTATTTCAACGCGAGAAGTATTGTGAAAAGTTTCAAACCGCACGCTGTGGTGGGAACAGGCGGCTATGCAAGTGGCCCGATGATGCTGGCGGCGGCGAGTTATAAAATTCCTTCATTGATCCAGGAACAAAACTCATACGCAGGGCTAACGAATAAACGACTTGCGCAAAAAGTGAAAGTAGTTTGCGTTGCATATGCTGGAATGGAAAAATACTTTCCAAAGGAGAAGGTGGTGCTAACCGGTAACCCCGTTCGCAAAGACATCCTGGATTTGGATACGAAGCGTTTGCTTGCCTTAGATCATTTTTGCTTTTCAGCCAACGAGAAAACATTGCTCATTCTGGGTGGAAGTTTGGGCGCGCGCACGATCAATGAAAGTATTCTCAACGGTCTTGACAAACTAATTGATGGTCGGGTGCAGGTGATCTGGCAAACGGGTAAAATGTATTATGAAAGTGTGAAAGCGCAAATCGAAAACAAGGACCTGAGAAAAGTGCGTGTTTTTGATTTTTTAATGCAAATGGATTTGGCGTACGCGGCATCGGATGTAGTAGTGTCAAGGGCAGGAGCTTTGTCGATCTCTGAATTGTGCCTAGCGAAAAGACCGGCCATCCTGGTGCCTTCGCCCAATGTGGCGGAAGATCACCAAACAAAAAATGCGATGGCTCTGGTAAATGAAGAGGCTGCCATCCTGATTCGGGACCAGGAGGCACAAGAGAACCTGGTAAAAGAAGCTTTGAAATTGTTGTACGACGAGCAACGCTGTGACCAGCTAAAACAAAATATTGGGCGGCTCGGGAAACCAAATGCGGCAGTGGAGATAGTTGAAAAAATTGAAAAACTTATTAATGAAGCTTAGTCAATACGATAGCATCTACTTCCTTGGGATCGGCGGGATCGGCATGAGTGCTCTGGCGCGCTGGTTCAAGCACAAAGGACTCCGTATTGCCGGTTACGATCGCACGCCTACTCCACTCACACATGAATTGATTGGGGAAGGAATGGAGATACACTTTGATGATAAGGTAGAATTTATTCCCGGATACCTGACCAGGGAAAAAACGCTGGTCGTATTTACGCCAGCTATTCCTAAGAATCATGCCGAGTATAATTACCTGAAGGAAGGCGGGTTTAACATCGTCAAGCGCTCGGAGGTTTTAGGTTTGTTGACGAAGGACTATAAAACGGTGGCCGTTGCCGGAACACATGGCAAGACCACCACCTCATCACTGATTGCCCATATTCTTAAATCAGCTGGAAAGAACATGGTTGCCTTCCTGGGTGGCATCACTACCAACTATGAATCCAACCTGGTCATGCACGGTGAGGCCAATGAACATACCATCGTGGTCGTTGAGGCCGATGAATTTGACCGTTCTTTTTTGCGACTCTTTCCAGAGATCGCCGTAGTGACCTCCGCCGATGCCGATCACCTTGATATCTATGGTGACCACGAAAGCATGTTGAAGTCGTTTGGTGATTTTATCGGACAAATCAGCAAAGGAGGGAGCCTGGTTATTCATGAATCAGTAAAAGACCTGGCGAGGGGATCAGCAGAAAATATTTCAATCAAAACCTATGGCATGAGCCGGGGGCAATTTTTTGCCGGCAATATCACTACGCAGAATGGTGTTTTCGAATTCGATCTTCATGGATTTGACAAGACGATCGAAAAAATTCGCCTCGGCGTCCCCGGTTTTCATAACATGGAAAATGCCATCGCAGCCACGATTGTTGCAATGAAATTAAACGTTGACGAAGAGACTGTTCGGAAGGCACTGGCCTCGTTCCAGGGAGTGAAGCGGAGATTTGAATTTATTGTGAAGAAAAATAACCTGGTCTACATCGATGACTACGCCCATCACCCAGCAGAAATCGAGGCATTCTTAAAATCGGTCAAGTCGATGTATGCCAAAAAGAAGGTTACGGTGATTTTCCAGCCACACCTTTTTACCCGGACACGTGATTTTGCAGAAGGGTTTTCAAAAAGTTTAAGCCTTGCGGACGAACTTTTGCTGATGGATATCTATCCTGCTCGGGAAGAGCCTCTCCCCGGTGTGACTTCGGATATGCTTTTCAAGAATATCACGAGCCCGGTGAAGATCCGGTGTGGTAAAAAGGACGTGTTGGAGAAACTGGAAGATATGGATATTGAAGTACTGGCTACCGTGGGAGCGGGCGACATTGATACATTGGTAAAACCGATCAAGGAATTATTGAATCGCAAATACGCATGAAGTGGAAATTGAACATTCGAAAGGAAATTCAAGTGGCTGCCGCACTGGTGGTGGTGTCACTCCTGATTGCCTTCACCGAACGAAAACAAGGTGGAGCAGTGTGCAGCAATATTGTAATTGAGCTGGACAATTCACAAGAAAATCATTTTATGGATGAAGCCGATGTATTGAAATTGGTGGAAACCAGCGGACAGACCGTTAAGGGAATGAGCATTGACCGGGTTAACCTGAAGGAAATCGAATCCAAATTAAAATTCGACAAGCACATTCTTGATGCTGAGTTGTATGGAGACTTAAAGGGTAATCTCATCGTGAACGTTGAATTAAGGAGGCCGTTGGCACGGATCGTGCAGGAAGACGCTCCCGATGCCTATATCGCTGAGGATGGAACCATTATGCCTGTCTCGGAGAAATACACATCCCGTGTGGTATTGATCAGTGGCCCGTATGTAAAGAAATTACTGGCCAGCGAAGACCTGAATAAAACCGAAGAGGGTGTTCAAATTCTGGAAATGATTCGACTTATCAATAAAAGTGATTTTTGGAAAGCACAAGTCGCACAGCTGGACATTGACCATTCAGGAAAGATCGCAATCTATCCTCAGGTGACCGGCCAGGTCGTTGAATTCGGAAAGCCGGAGAATATTGAAACCAAGTTTAAGAAGTTGATGATATTCTATAAAGAGATACTTCCTCAAAGGGGATGGACAAAATACAGCCGTGTAAACCTGGAATATGAAGGGCAGGTGATAGCGGAATGACCGAACTAATGACCAAGACTAAGTAACAGACGAAACAACCACTAACAAAATATTTACAAACATGGAAAATGAAAAAATAGTAGTAGGTCTCGATATCGGCACAACGAAAATTTGTGCCATTGTGGGCCGCAAGAATGAGTATGGAAAACTCGAGGTGCTGGGTATGGGCAAAGCGGAGTCGGAGGGTGTAATCAAAGGCATCGTGACCAATATTGACAAGACTGTTTTTGCGATCGGAAAGGCGATCAAGGAAGCCAGTGAAATGTCGGGTATTGATATCGGCGTGGTGAATGTAGGAATTGCTGGCCAGCATATTCGCAGCACCATCCATCACGGCAGCATTACGCGCAATTCACGGGAAGATGAGGTGAGCATTGAAGATGTCAATCGCCTCACGGAAGACATGTACCGCATCGTCATTCCACCCGGAAGTGAGATCATTCATGTTATGCCGCAGGATTACACCGTGGACTATGAAGAAGGCATCAAAGACCCCGTCGGCATGTCGGGTGTAAAGTTGGAGGCCGACTTCCATATTATTACCGCGCAAACCAGCGCGATCAATAATATCAACAAGTGTGTAAGACGTGCCGGTCTTGAAATTGAGGACCTTATTCTGGAGCCACTGGCTTCGAGCCTCGCGGTGTTGAGCGAAGAGGAAAAGGAGGCCGGGGTTTGCCTGATCGACATCGGCGGCGGCACAACCGATATAGCCATCTTCTATGATAGCATCATTCGTCATACTGCAGTGATTCCATTTGGAGGAAACATTCTGACGACCGACATACAACATGGATTGATGGTGATGGCCAAGCAAGCCGAACAGCTGAAGACCCGGTTTGGAAAAGCCATCGCGGAGGAAGCCAGCCCGAATGAGATTGTATCCATTCCCGGTATCCGAAACAGGACATCAAAAGAAATATCGGTCAAGAATCTCTCCAATATTATTCAGGCAAGAATGGAAGAGATCATCGAGATGGCGCACGCAGAGATCATCAGTTCAGGGTTTGAGAATCGCCTGGCTGGAGGTATTGTTATTACCGGTGGAGGTTCCCAGCTGAGCTGTCTGAAACAATTGGTAGAATATATGACCGGAATGGATACCCGCATCGGTTATCCGAACGAACACCTTGGCAAAAGCAAACTGGAGGCGGTCAAGAGCCCCATGTATGCCACAACAGTCGGTCTGGTGCTTTCAGGATTCCGTTCACTGGATGAGCGCGACGAGCGTTACAAGGAAGCTAAGGAGCAAACCAAGCCGGTGAAAGTCAAAAAAGAGAGGTCCAATCCTGCTTCCGACTTTTTCTCCAGCATTCTGAATAAAACAAAAGGATTGTTGATTGATGATTTGGATGGAAAAAATGAATACTGACCACGGACCGCTGATGAAAATGATGAACTGATTTCACAGATGAAAGGCAGGAGTGACCAAATGACCAATGTCTATTAACTAACAAGAACAACCACTAAAAAAAAATAATTATCATGTTTGAAACTGGATCGTACAAATTTGAAATCCCCAAACATCACAAATCGATCATTAAGGTGATCGGTGTGGGTGGTGGGGGAAGCAATGCGGTGAATCATATGTACCGGCAAGGCATCAAGGATGTCGAATTTGTCGTGTGCAACACCGACGCGCAGGCACTGAACAGCAGTCCGGTGCCCTACAAACTGCAGATTGGGACCAACCTCACGGAAGGCCTGGGCTGCGGGGCAAACCCCGAGGTCGGTCGTGCAGCAGCTGTTGAAAGCAAAGAACAAATCCGGGAAATGCTTGCCGGTACCAAAATGGTGTTTGTCACCGCAGGGATGGGTGGCGGTACCGGAACGGGAGCGGCTCCGGTCATTGCCAAGATTGCCAAGGACATGGATATCCTTACGGTAGGAATTGTCACCGTCCCATTTTCCTTCGAGGGAAGGAAAAAAACCAGCGCAGCACAAGTTGGAATTGAAGCTTTGCGTTTAAGCTGTGATACCGTTTTGGTTATCCTCAACGATAAGCTACGTGAGATTTATGGTAACCTGGCCATCGGTCAGGCATTTGGTGAAGCTGACAATGTGTTGACAACGGCAGCAAAAGGTATTGCCGAAATCATCACCCTTGCGGGATACGTCAATGTCGACTTCCAGGATGTGCGCACGGTGATGTTGAATGCCGGCGCGGCAGTCATGGGGTCCTCAGAAACACGTGGTGACAACCGCGCCATCAAAGCAGCGCAGCAAGCTCTGGCTTCGCCTTTGCTCGACAGTAAAGACATCATGGGTGCAAAGAAAATACTGCTTTCGATTATCTCTGGAGAGGAAGCAGAATTGCAAATGGATGAACTGAGCTTGATTACCGAGTACATTCAAGGACAGGCTGGCGATGAAGCGGAAGTGATTTTTGGACATGGTGTTGATCCCAATGTTGGTGATCGCATCCGGGTGACGGTAATTGCTACGGGATTTGCTCATGACGGGATGGTGTCGAAAAAGGAAGAAGAGAAAAAAGTTCACGATCTGGACCGCACTCAAATTCCGCTCTTCGAAGCCGCAGACAATTCGGTCAATCAACGCGGGATGGAAATTGAGTTAAAGATAAAGGAAGAGACACCTGCAACAGACAAGGATAAGCCGGTACTGAATAGGCCGGAGGTTAAACCTATTCTCAAACCCGAGGAGAAACCAGTAAAGAAGGAAGAACCGCCAAGGCAGGAAAAGTCACATACGTTTACTTTGTTTGAGCGGGAAGAGATTACTTCACATAAAGAGGAAGAGTCCATCAACGATGATGGGGAGGAGGGCTTGTTTTCAAGCAACGAAGATGAATTTGAAATTGAGAAACGGATTTCAGAAGATCAAATCGTGAATGATGAAGGCATGATGGAATATCGGAAAACAAAGGAACGTCTTGAGCAACAAGCGAGTCTGCGAAGGGAAAAATTAAAGGCCAACAAGAAGCATGAAATGACGAAGGAGGAATTCAATGAAAAGTGGCAGCTTCCGGCTTATTTGCGCAGGGGCGTGAAGATGGACAATGTTCCCCATTCATCGGAGCCTTTTATTTCCAGGTATAATCTGAATGACGATAATAGCTTGTTGGGGAATAACAAGTTTTTACATGACAACGTTGATTGATTATTTTTTTAAAGATGAATAGAAATATTGTCTCCACCGGTCGGATTAGTTCAAGCTCTTTTTTGGTAAAGAGTGAGAGACTTGCCCGACCATGCTTTAACGAAGGCAAGTGTGAGGCGCGATATGGCATTTCCGGTGTGACTGGTTTTTACTCCATTCGTAGTGGTTGTTGGTGGTAAATATTTTTAGCCGGCACCGGAATGCCTTCTTTTTGATCAGGGTTTATGATATGCAGTATTAATATTTTTAGCTGTGTCTGATCGCAAGTTTTTTAAGCTGAAAGCGCCGGTCTACGCCGGCGTTCTCATTTTATAGGAGTTGTTTTATATTTATGTAAAAACCGACATGCCCAAACGCCTTATTTATATCAGTTTCCCTGTTCTGCTGATTTTTGGTGCTTATTTTTTAGGACCTGAGCCGGACAAACCAAAATGGAATCTGACCCTGCCGGTTGTCCCTCAGGAACCGGCCGAACTGGAAAAATATGTCGCGCATAACGAAAGTCTTCATCGGCTCAAACCGGATAATGAGGCCAGAATTGTTTGGGCCGATAGTACAAAAAAGAAAACGCTTTACAGTGTAATTTACCTGCATGGCTTTTCGGCAAGCCAGAAAGAAGGAGATCCGGTTCATTTGAATTTTGCTAAGGAATTTGGATGCAATTTGTACCTGTCACGGCTGGCAGATCACGGCGTGGATACGACGGAGGAGTTGCTTTACTTTACGCCAGATCGTTTGTGGGAAACGGCGAAAGAAGCGCTGATGATTGGAAAAGCGATAGGAGAAAACGTGATTATCATGAGCACTTCTACTGGAGGTACCGTTGCGTTGATTCTTGCAGGCACCTACCCAACGGATGTTTTAGCGCTGATTAATTTGTCTCCTAATATTGCTATCAATGATCCCAATGCGTGGTTGCTGAATGACCCATGGGGACTTCAGATTGCGAGGATGGTCTTCGGTTCGAAATATCAGGAGATCGATTACACGCCTGCTCGCAGGCAGTATTGGAATGTAAAGTATCGGCTTGAGTCGATCACCCAGTTAGAGGAATTAGTAGAGGATAAAATGAATCAGGAAACTTTTGCAGCGGTAAAGCAACCTTGCCTTACATTATATTATTTCAAGAATGAGCAGGAGCAAGATCCGACTGTGAAAGTCAGCGCGATCGTGGAGATGTACAAACAGCTGGGCACTCCCGATTCATTAAAAATAGCCATGCCGGTTCCTGAGGCTGGGGCACATGTGCTGGGCAGTTCTTTGGTTTCAAAGGACGTGAAGACTGTTGAGCAAGACGTTGAGCGATTTGCCATGGAGAAATTGCACCTGAAAAAAGTCAACTAGCTTTCAGATAGGCGATCGCTTTTTCCAGGTCTTCCTGCGTGTCAATGCCAATTGTTTCGGTTCGTGTTTTGGCTACTTTAATTTTGAATCCGTTTTCTATCCACCGCAATTGTTCGAGAGATTCAGCCTTTTCCAAAGACGACATATCAAGTTTTGTTATGAGCTGAAGCACGTCGGATCGGTAGGCATACATACCGATATGTTTAAAAAATGTATGGTGGGTAAGCCAATCCTTTTGTTGGATATTTCTCAGGTAGGGGATTGTAGATCGTGTAAAATAAATGGCTTCATTATTTTTGTTGATTACAACCCTGACCACATTTGGATTAAAGAGCTGATCTTCTTTTTCTATCGCTTTGATTAGCGTGGCCAGTTCCGTTTCTCCATCTAGCAAGAATGTCAGTAAATCGATTTGGTCCGGTGCAATAAATGGTTCGTCACCTTGAATGTTGACGACATAGTCATATTTCTCCTTTTGTTGGGATAGGGCTTCAAAACAACGATCCGTTCCGCTCTGATGGTTTTTGGAAGTCATACAAACTTCGCCACCGAATTTCATTACGTGATCAAAAATCGTCTGGTGATCGGTGGCTACGATTACTTTTGACAGGCGTGATGACTTTTTGGCCTGTTCGAAAACCCGTTGAATCATGGATTTGCCAGCAATGTCAGCAAGGGGTTTCGCAGGGAAACGCGTGGATGCATAGCGCGCCGGAATAATTCCTAAAATCTTCATGGGTTAATTTTTCTTACTTTAAGCGTAACACCCTCACTCGCCAAAACCTCCACCGCTTCCCCCTTTTCAACATAGTCCCCACGGGTAAACGCATCATAAACATGATCATCAATGGTCACTTTACCACTCGGCCTCAATACGGTATAGGCATTTCCTTTTTTTCCAATCAATGTTTGGTCAAGTGTATTGACCGTATAACCTTGAGAGGATTTTTGTGTGTCGGTCAAGGCAATCCGTTTAAAAGCTTTGGTTTCAGTGAGTTTGGCGCCCCCGAAAAAGAGCAACAGAGCCCCACCAGACAGGCCACCGACCACGGCAAAACTCGCGACAACGATATCGCCAAGCGGGACAAATTCAAAATTAAAATAATCATTGTTCAACATAATCAAGATGAGTGATCCGACGGTGAGCGTGATACCGGCAATCCCGGCAACGCCAAATCCGGGAATGATGAAGATCTCAGCGATCAGTAAGAGGATACCGACCATTAGCGCTATGATCTCCCAATATTCAGCGAGCCCGTTGAGATAATATGGAACAAGATAGAGTACCAGCGCGACGAGGGAAGCAAGAATCGGAAATGCGGCACCGGGTGTTTGCAATTCGAAGTAAAGGCCACCCAGGATGATCAGAATTAATATGCCACTGATAAAGGGATTCAGGAATACGGCGATAACTTTATCGGCAGCGCCTAAGTGGAATGTCTCGATTTCGTAGTTTTCAATTTTATTTCGCTTGAGTATTTCTTCAATGGAAATAACTTTGGCCTCACAGTAACCATGGTCGATCGCTTCAGTGGTCGTGAAAGTGATCACTTTTCCCGCTTGCTTGACACTATCAATCACAATTTTCTCATCGACCATCCCTTCGGCAATCCGGGGATCGCGCCCGTTTTCTTCAGCGGTTGACCTCATGATCGAGCGCATATACGATTGATATTTATCAGGTGCCGCCTGCCCGCCGGCGCCTTCCACCACTGTGGCAGCCCCAATACTGGCTCCGGGAGCCATGTATATACTGTCGCAGGCGATTGAAATCAGTGCACCAGCGGAGGCAGCGTCTGAATTGATAAAAACCCAAATCGGTTTTTTGAAGCCCATGATCCGGTCCACAATATCTTTAGCGTCTGTAAGGACACCGCCATAGGTGTCCATTTCAACGATTACATAGTCTGCTTTAATTTCTTTAGCATGGTCCAGCGCCAGGTCAACATAGCGCGCCATGCGAGGATCGATTTCGGCTTTGATTTCCATCACCATCACTTTGACCTTGACTTTGCTTTGTGCAAACACATTGCCGAGTGCCAAACCGAGAAGTCCTGCAATAAGATACTTTTCTATCCTCATAATCCGTCCATTTTTATATAAAAATAGCAGTTCTGCGGCATAAAAAATGATATTATTTCTTTGGCTTTGATGACAAAGTACTTCAAAGATTTGAAAGGAATTGGTAACTTTTCGCATTGTTTAAGCTATGGTCAACCTCATTTTTTTAACTGTGCTTTCCTGGTCTTATCCGACCCTTTCGAGTGATTCACTCCGTATGGAGTCCTTCAACGGCAAGTTGTTTATCATTCACCAGGTAGGAGAACGAGAGACGCTCTATGCCATTTCGAGGCGCTATGGCACATCCATCATGTCGATCCTCGAATTTAATTCTACTGCAGGCTCTGGTCTGGAGATCGGACAGCTGTTGAAGATACCATATGTGCCCAAAAGCAAGGTGCAAACCAATGAGGGCACGGTACACAAAGTAGCAGCAAAGGAGACGCTCTTTTCCATTTCCAAGGCTTATGATGTCTCAGTGGATCATCTGAAGACCTGGAATAATTTAAAGGACAATGCGCTTTCTTTAGGTCAGGAACTGATCGTCAAAAAGAATTCTTTTGCAAAGGAATCCATCGAGGCACAACCCGTGAAGGCCGCTGTGGGTTCACATATCGTGGAAGGCAGAGAGACCTTGTTTTCCATTTCGAGAAAATATGGTGTCACTGTTCAGCAGCTCAGAGACTGGAATAAATTACAGAACGATGACTTGAAAGTAGGTTCAACATTGGTGGTAATTGCCAAAGGTGGCAATCCGGTCAGTATCTCCGAGACCAAAACATCCTTAGAAGAAAAGCAAGCTGCATTGGTGAAGGAGGAAGTCAAGCAAGAGAACAATACGGTGAAGCCGGAAAATAAAGAGAACACGATCCGGATTTCAGAGAATGTTCACGGATCGGATGAAATAAAAGAAGGCGGGTTGGCCGAATTGATTGAAGGGTCGGAGGGGAATCGGAAATACCTCGGACTGCATCGTACCGCCAAGGCCGGTTCGATATTGAAAGTACGCAATGAACTGAACAACCGCGAAGTATTTGTGCGAGTGGTAGGACCGTTGCCCGATACAGGAGTGAATAGCAATATAGTGATCAAGATTTCGAAGTCCGCCTTTGATCGCCTCGGGGCAATTGATCCCAGGTTCAGGGTAGAAGTGACTTACTATAAATAGATTCAAAGACCAGGTCTAAGGTTGAGAGTTCAGTTCAAAGTTGGACACACCTAACCCATCTGCGACGTTAAACCCTGAACTTAAATCTTAAACTTTGAATTTAAACCTTAATAAAAATGATCTGAAGGATTTCCTCGACGAAAAAGTAGCGCAATACAATCGTCCGGAATTTATTGCCAACGATCCGGTATCTATTCCACACCAATTCAGAAAGAAGCAAGACATCGAAATAGCGGGTTTTTTCGCGGCGGTCCTGGCGTGGGGGCAGCGGGTGACCATCATCAATAAGTCGAGGGAATTGATGAGCCTGATGGACAATGAACCCCACAATTTTCTGTTGAATCACAAGACCAAAGACCTCAGGCGATTTGAGAAATTCAAACATCGGACTTTCAATGCCACCGATGCGTTGTATTTTATTGGATTTCTAAGTGACTATTACAAAAAGAACGACTCTCTGGAACCCGCATTTTTGGTAGCGCCAGATGATAGTAATATTGCACTTGGGTTAATTAATTTCAGAAAACAGTTTTTCTTAACGGATCATCCCCGCCGTACGCAAAAACATATTTCCACTCCCGAGCGTAAGTCCGCCTGTAAGCGGCTCAACATGTATTTGCGCTGGATGGTGCGACAGGACGACAACGGAGTTGATTTTGGACTTTGGAGAAGCATTTCCCCTGCCCAGTTAATTTGTCCATGTGATCTGCACGTAGAGCGTGTGGCCAGGAAACTAAAGCTCATCAGGAGCAAAAGACTAAACTGGGAGACGGCGGTTGAACTCACCAACAATCTGAAAAAACTGAATCCTGGAGATCCGGTGAAGTATGATTTCGCACTGTTTGGTTTAGGGATTGAGGAAGGGTTTTAGGGAATTAAGCGATTGTTTTATTTGAATGTGGGCATGGTTATTCTGATATTGTAGAAATAAGACACTTTATTCTGACATTTGGAGCCACCTAAAGTTTAAGGTTGATCCTCGATTATTGATTATTACTTTGAGATAAAACTTTACAGTTGGGAAAATTCACATCAATTGAGATATGTGCCGGTGGGGGTGGTCAAGCAATTGGGCTTGAGCAAGCTGGATTTGAACATTTGGCATTGGTTGAAATAGAACCATTGGCATGTAAGACTCTCATAAAGAATAGGCCTCATTGGAATGTGGTTCAAGCAGATGTGAAAACATTTGATGCAAGAATTTTTAAAGGGCAAGTTGATCTTTTAGCTGGCGGTGTTCCTTGCCCACCATTCTCAATTGCTGGTAAGCAATTAGGACCTCTTGATGATCGTGACCTTTTTCCAGACGCCATTAGGATAGCAAAACAATGCGACCCAAAAGCAATACTTTTAGAAAATGTAAAGGGACTGCTTGAGCCAAGATTTAAGAAATACAGGAATAAGATAATCGTTGAACTAAAAGAACTAGGTTATGAATGCCAATGGAGATTGTTAAACTCTTCGGATTTTGGTGTTTCTCAATTAAGGCCACGTGCAATTTTAATTGCTCTTAAAAGTAGATATCATAAATATTTTCAATGGCCTGAGGATCGAAAACAAGTGCCTAAAACAGTTGGTGAAATTCTATTTGAAGAGATGGCGCAACTTGGATGGGAGAGTGCGGAGGAATGGAAGGCAAAAGCATATGGTATTGCACCAACCTTAGTTGGAGGCTCAAAAAAACACGGTGGGGCTGACTTAGGACCCACCAGGTCGAGAAAAGCTTGGGCAGTGCTTGCTGTAGATGGAAGTGGACTCGCAGATAAGCCACCAACAAATGGATTTAAAGGTAATCCAAAATTGACATTGAAGATGGCGGCATTAATACAAGGATTTCCAAAAGAATGGGAATTTGAAGGAAAAAAGACTCCTGCTTATAGGCAGGTTGGAAATGCATTTCCGCCACCAGTAGCAAAAGCATTGGGGAAATCAATAGTCAGGGCATTAGAAAATGGAAAGTAAACAACCAAAACACAAAGGTTCAAGAGCAAAATTGCGTGAATTTTTCCTCGCGAATGTTGGAAAAATTCTAAGCTCTGAGATATTAAGCAAGGTTGCGGGGAAGAGCGAATGGGGAAGAAGAGTTCGTGAACTGAGGAATGAAGAAGGATTGAATATCGTGACGCATAACGACAGAAGCAATTTAAGGCCCGGGCAATATCTATTGCTTGACGCAAAGCCTTTACCAGCTTTTGAAAGAGGAATTTCAAAAGAAACGCGAGCCTTTGTTTTAGATAGAAATGGATTTACATGTCAAATGTGCGGAGCAGCAGCGGGCGAGCTACATCCTTTCGACAACGGAAGAAAAACACGACTCCACATTGGTCATATTATTGACAAGTCTATGGGAGGCACAGACGAGCCTACTAACCTTAGAGCGATTTGCTCTGTTTGTAATGAAGGTGCATCCAACCTTACATTAAACAGACCTGAAGCAATCAAATTAATAGCTCAAGTGAGGCGGGCTCCAGGGAAGGACCAACTAGACCTCTTGAATTGGTTAGTGCTAAAATTTCCCAAGCAGACGCAAAAGTTAATTAAGGAAAAATAAAAGCTTTGGAAACGTGCTAAAGCCAGTGACACAGTGGCCAAAATAAATATAAAGCACCTATAATCGGCTGATAATAACCCCTCTAATAATGAAGTCTATAGCGTTAGCCATTGTTTTGCTAATAATTATCACCGGTTTCAATTCGAAGGATAGCGAATGGACAGCGTTGCTCGACAAGAATTTGTCTCGCTGGGATTCCTACCTGAGCTATCGGCATAAGACTTCGTATAAAGGTGAGATGCCGAAAGATGAAAATGGCGTGGATATTCAACCCATCGGCTACAATAAAGATGGAGATAGTGTCTTCAATATAATAGAAGAAAACGGAGAACTGATATTGAAGGTGAATGGAAAAATTTATGGCTGTGTTTTCACAAAGCAGGAATATTCAAACTATCATTTGAAATTGAAGGTGAAATGGGGGGCAATGAAGAGTGAGCCCCGAACCGACAAATTGAGGGATACCGGAATAGTTTATCATTCCATTGGCGAGTATGGAGCGGACTACTGGAGAGCGTGGATGTTGGGACAGGAATTCCAGATTATGGAAGGGCACATGGGCGATTATTGGAACATCGCTCAATCGGCCATCGACATCCGGGCTTTTATGCCAGAGGGAACAATGAATCCGATTGCCAACGACAAGCAACCCTTTTTGACTTTGGGTACCGGTACGGGCATTCCCGGATTTTGCTTGCGCAGTGAGAATTGGGAAAGTCCAATAGGAGAGTGGACAGAAATTGAACTGATTTGTTGGGCCGATAAAAGTTTACATATCGTCAATGGTCATGTAGTGATGGTCTTGCAAAACTCTCGCTACTTCCATGGCGGGCAGTACAGACCCCTTACTAAAGGTAAAATACAGATTCAAAGCGAAGCCGCTGAGGTATATTATAAAGACATCAAAATCAAAAGTATTGCGGACCTTCCTGCGGAGTATATTTCCTTATTTAAGTAAGTAGTGGTGGACATTTCGGAGCCCTTGGCCACTTTTTTTCGCGAGTCCGTGATCACTTCATTTCGCGTCGACTTGAACATCGGATTCCGCGATTAATAACCACTTTCTACTTTGACTTTGAGGGGTTGTCCAGGAAAATCACTTAACTATTGGTGGTCACGTCACTGCGGAATTAGATGGTCAACGGTGGCGGAATCTCAATGGGTGAAAACCCTGCCCTTCTTTTCCGTCAATTCAAAATAGAAAAAGCCTATCCATATCAGTGACTTTCCCCACTTTTTTCCATCAAAAAGAAGTAATGATTGAATGCCGCAGGATATGAGGTTGGGTGGTTTGGGTGAGCCGGTTTGGGGCTCGGATCTGGAATCCAATAGCCTCAAAACCAAATAAAAACCGTATCTTCGCGGCGTTCATCATTTTAGCACCGCTGGTATCTGAACTGTACAGCCAAAAGCGCGGTTTTAGAGCGCAAATGATGGTTTAGATCAGGAAAACCACTTATTAACCAATTTATCTCATGGGAAGACCTCCTATTTTACCAAAGAAAAAAAAAGACGGCTTTTACATTGAAATCCGCAATAAAGGAGCAAAGTCAGGCACCATCATTATCCGCGACACCGAAGTGGCAATGATGCAGGCTGCCCGTCAGTATGAAACCACAAAGGATGTTATTATCCTGGGTGAACATAAAAATGGCAAACGCATCGACGAAGGCCGCAAGAAGGTAAGGGTTAGCTCGTAGGTCTTCTCAGAAACTGAGTTTTATTCAAAATAAGGATACCCATTTCCGGGTTGGAGTTATTGTATTGTATTATAATTCCCGGCCCAGGAAGGTTTGGTGTAGTTTGGTAACAGTAGAGAACCTACATGGTGCTGAGACCGAATAACTAAAACGGCAAATCGTCGGAGCCTCCTTTCGAGGTGGTTTCAAAAGGTTCTTCTCCTACGGGTGGAGCTTCGGACATCGGCGCGCTGCCTCCTTTTTCAATTTTCCATGCCCTCGCTTCAGTGTACCAGCGGCCATTATATTCACGACTTTCCAGATCGACCGAAACATTGACGATCTCTCCGGCAGTTAGATTGAATTGATCAATTTTGTCTCCCCAGGCTGAGAGACATACTTTCTTGGGATATTGCGCCTGCGTCTCTACGATAAATTCTTGTTTTTTCCACTGGCCCTTTTTTCCCATCCCGGTTTGCGCAGGGAGAATTTGAAGCACTTTTCCTTTGAGTTCCATTGCCATTGTTTTAATCCATTAATTTTGGTTAAAGGTCTGGAAAATAGAGAAAGGGTCAAATTTTTGGGGCTAAGTTTTCCTGATCTTTTTGAAAAAAGTGTCGATCAATTCTTTGCATTCAGCTTTCTGGACTCCTTTTTCCACTTCGGTCTTTGGATGGAGAAGGGGAGTGGATACCAAAGAGTATCCCCGCTGCACGTCATGGGCTCCAAATACCAGCTTTTGCAACTGGGTCCAATTCAACGCACCCGCACACATCACACAGGGTTCCAGTGTTACATACAAGGTACATTCGGTTAAGTACTTTGAACCAAGATGATGGGATGCTGAGGTGACCGCAATCATTTCAGCGTGGGCTGTGGCATCGGTGAGTTGTTCGGTTTGGTTGTGCGCCCTGGCGATGATTTTGTTCTGACATACCACCACAGCGCCTACCGGTACTTCGCCATTTTCCAGTGCTTTGCGCGCCTCCTTCAGCGCCTCACGCATAAAGTAATCGTTTCTTGATTCAGGGTCACCAACAGTCATGGATATCAATTGATTTTACAATTCAAAAAACAAACCGATAACGGCCAACCAGTTATTACTGAATACTGAACATCGGGCTTACTTCATTTTGACACTCTTCATAATCGCCTGTGCCTGGGGTTGCCACAGTTCGAGTTGGTCTTTGGGACAATTAAATGAGAACACCAAGGCACGCCCCGGCTCTACAAGATATTGAATGTAGGTGTAATGAAACATGGCAGACTGGGTACCTTCCAGCATCTTGCTGCCATTGATGCGCGATACAAATTCAAAATAGATGAATTTCTTTTTATGCACTTCATGGATTCCCTCGCTGAGTATTTCAATCTTGTCATACAGATTGTAAATACCGGCTTTAAAAAATAGTTTCGCGATGTCAAGATTTTCGTCGGGCCATTGGGTGGCGGAAATATTGACACTGAAATCCACTGCCCTGTCCAGATTAGTAAAAGCTCCCAGCGGGGCGCGGACGGACGGATAACGTTGGGCAACATCCTCTACAGCCATGGGCTTTAACTCCGAAGGCAAAATGACCGTAATCCCTTCTGTAATTTTTGTCTTAATAAGTTCATCTGGAGCAAAGGCAACAACCGATAAGAATAAGGCCACCAGGCAAAGCTTCTTCATATGTGTACTAAAAATCATTGAAATCAGCGAAATCCCCGTTAAATTCGCGCCCGTCAGCCGACGAGCCGACGCAAATTTAATCAAAATCTTATGCTAAGGACGCATACTTGCGGTGAACTGCGGATAAAACAGGTAAATGAAGAAGTGATTCTGGCTGGTTGGGTGCAGCGAATACGCGATAAAGGAGGTCTGCTTTGGATCGACATCCGCGATCGCTATGGGATTACCCAACTGTTTCTTGAAGAAGGGAAATCGGATGCCGCCCTTTTGCAGACTGCCCGCCAGTTGGGCCGCGAGTTTGTTATTCAAGCAAGCGGTAATGTGGTAGAACGCCTTTCCAAAAACGATAAGATGCCCACCGGTGACGTCGAAGTAAAGCTTTCAAAACTTGAGATTCTTAATCCTTCGAAAGTTCCTCCTTTCACCATAGAAGAGAACACCGATGGGGGGGATGATCTGAGGATGAAGTACCGCTATCTCGATCTCCGCAGAAACGTTGTCAGAGAAAGTTTGCAGTTGCGACATAAAATGGCCCAACAGACGCGCGCTTATCTTGATGCCCAGAATTTTATCGACGTAGAAACACCGGTGCTTATCAAATCAACACCGGAGGGTGCTCGCGATTTTGTCGTGCCCTCGCGCATGCACCATGGAGAGTTTTATGCACTTCCCCAATCGCCCCAAACCTTCAAGCAATTGTTGATGGTCGCCGGTTTTGACCGCTATTATCAAATTGTAAAATGTTTCCGTGATGAAGATCTTCGTGCCGACCGCCAGCCTGAATTTACTCAAATCGACTGTGAGATGGCATTCATTTCTCAGGAAGATATATTGAACACCTTTGAAGGGCTTGTTCGTCACTTGTTCAAGAATGTCAAAGGACTTGATATTCCATCCATTCCGCGCATGACCTATGACGACGCGATGAAGCAATATGGCTCGGATAAACCCGATACACGTTTTGAAATGAAATTCGTGGAACTCGACGTAGCAAAGGGCAAAGGCTTTCAAGTATTTGATCAAGCCGAACTGGTCGTTGGAATTTGTGTTAAGGGTGCAGCAGGCTATACCCGAAAGCAAGTAGACGACCTGACCGATTTTGTTAGAAAACCTCAGGTGGGTGCAAAAGGCCTGGTCTATGTTCGCTGCGAAATTGCAGGCACATTCAAATCTTCAGTAGATAAATTCTTTGACGAATCCGAACTCAATTGCTGGGCGCAAAAATTCCATGCAGCACCGGGTGACTTAATACTGGTCCTTGCCGGGGAGGAAGCTAAAACACGGAAAGCGTTGGGGGACTTGCGTATCCACCTCGCGGAGCAATTGGGGTTACGTGATAAAAAGAAATTTTCTGCGCTCTGGGTTCTGGACTTTCCTTTACTAGAGTGGAATGAAGAAACGAAGCGCTTTCATGCCATGCATCACCCTTTTACTTCCCCCAAACGTGAAGATCTTTCTTTGTTGGAAACTGACCCGGGTAAGGTGAGGGCCAATGCTTATGATATGGTGATCAATGGAACCGAAGTAGGTGGGGGTTCCATTCGTATTCACGACCGCCCCACACAACAATTGATGTTTAACCATCTCGGGTTTACGGAAGAAGAAGCGAGAAAACAATTTGGCTTTTTGATGGAGGCCTTTGAATATGGCGCACCGCCGCACGGTGGTATTGCTTTTGGGTTTGACCGCTTATGCTCTTTGTTTGGCGGCGCTGACTCAATCCGGGATTTTATTGCCTTTCCCAAAAACAACGCCGGGCGCGATGTAATGATTGACACACCATCAACTATTTCTGCCGAACAGTTGGATGAACTGGGGATTGCGATCAAGAATGCTGATCAATAGCAAGACTAAATCTTGTGCTACTGTTCTAATAGTCCGGCGGTTTCTTCCACATCAATGTGGACGTCGTCTTCGCCGATATCATCAAAAGGGTTTTCAAGATGGTCTTGAATATTATCCAGGCTCACCAGGATAAAACTATATAGGACGGGCATGACGTACTCAAGTTGTGATGAGAATTCCTTAAAGGTGCTGGCAAAATACGGTCCGTAAATAATAGGGAACGTGTAAATGAATACTTTACTGTAGGCACGCAGTGTTTTTGGAGTACGATAGTTGTGAATGATCTTCATGTTGTCAAAGGCAATGATCATTTTAGAAACATATTGACTTACCCGTGATATTTCCCCGCTCTGCACACCATAATTTCTCATTTCCATCGTGATCCCGGAAAGGGTTGAAAAAAGGACGTACAATTTTTTCTCTTCTTCGATCCATTTGGCCCGGTCACTCAGTTTGAACATTTCCCTCATCTTGACCATCATCTGCTGCACGATCTTCCTGGTGCGGGCTGGCAAATCATTCTCTTTGTTGGTAGTCCAGTCGCGTGTGGCAAAAAAGACGGCAACTGCATGACCTCTGAAATCGGCCAGACGTTGCAAGGCGGTCTCACGCCTTGCGTAGGCAGATCCGATTGAAAATACGACTGGAAAAACAATGGCCACGCCTACCAGCATGTCCGGAAATTTGGCGGTAAGCCCCAGGGTAAAACAAACATATGCCGAAATGACCGATAGGGCAGTGATCAGGAAAGTCTTGTAGTTGATGATCAGCATCAGGCTTCGCAGCACTTGTTTCATAGTTGGGTAGATTGAATGGTTGAATTTTTAGAAAATCAAAGAGATTACCAAATTATGAAGAAATTATTATCCCTAAGTTGGAAAAGAGAAACTATTCGTCCAGCACTTCCACTTCCACCCGCACATTCTTGCGCGCCTGAACGCTGTTCTTGTCGTGGACCATGCGGCTGCCACCCCAAGCCTTGACTTCGATCCGGTTGGTATTGACGCCATTGGCCACAAGCCAGTCACGGATTATTTCGGCACGTTTGCGCGATAAATCTTTCGCGGTACCGACTCCTCTTTTTACATCCGAGGTCAACTCAAAGAAATTTTTGGTTTCACCCATTGTGATGAGGGTACCGGCGGCTCTTCCATTCGTATGCCCATGAAGACGAATGCGGTACTTCGGATTCTCCTGCATCATCTGGAACAATTTGCTCAATTCGTATTTTGATTCGGGGAGCATGACCGATGCATCGTTATAAAAATAAACATTGTAAAGCGTTGCAATGTCTCCACGGTGCAGTCGAATCATATCAAACCGAACCATGTAATAGTTCCCGACCAACGATACATAGGATTGTAACGTGTCCGATTCGGTACTTTTATAATTCAGTTCATGCTGCTCACTCCGATAGCCAAAAGAACTGCTGATCAGGGTAAGTTTTCCTGATTTGCTTTTCGGATCGGGCAAACTCAGATAGTCATTGCCCTTTACCTTGCTGATTAACTTAGACCGTTCGGCATCGACAACTTCCACGTCTCCCTCGACCACTGCATTATTAGTAGGATTAAACAAGCTCAAAAAAACGGGGGTATTTGTCAAAATCTGCGGGCGATAAACCGGATCGGCTTTGCCATTTTCAATAACATCAAGGGTGATCGGATTGCTGGTTACGACTGGCGTTTGTACGGCTGTAACGGTCTGCGCCAGAGATGTAGTTTGTGATAAGGGGATTGTTGGAACTGGCTCCCTCACCGCAACTACAGCTTTCGTTTCAACTTCTTTTTTGGGCGCTACCTTTCCCTCAACAGCTTCAGGTTTGATTGTCTTTTTTTCGACCAATAAATTTATCTTCTCGTTTACTATCTGGCCCTTCATGATCCGAACCCATGCCGTAGGAAAGCCACCTGCTTTCCGGGTCTTTAGCATTTCTTGAATGGAAGTATTGAAATCGGTATAATAATCCAGGTATACATAATAAAACTTGCGTGTGGCGTCGTAACCAAACTGTGCGTGATGCCCATCTTGATTTACCTTGGTCATGAAATGCTCAGCATAATCTTCCTGACTGGTTAGATAGGCAGCAACAACAATATAATAGCCAGGAACCAGAGGTGTAAGAGCCGATTTATCTTGTGCTGGGGCTGAGAAGCAAATTAGTTGCAGCATCAACATCCATAAGAAACGTGATTTCATTTTTTTCTGACTTTGAGTGAATGGGATATGCAAGGTTTCCAGGGAGCAGGCAGTTTGCCTTTGGATCGTGCTGATACCTTCGGGGGCGATGTCACAATAATTTCGATTTATAGTGATGAGGCATTTATCGGTGAAAACTTTTCCACGAGGTTCAATATTACCCAAAAAGTTCAAATTCGCAAGCTTTTGAGGGGTGTTTGGCTTCCCAAACATGGAATCAACTTCAGCATTTAATTATTTCTTTGATAAATCCAGTGCCATATCCGGTTAATTGGATAAGAGAGGAGGGGATAGCAAGGCATGCAACCACCAAAGATCTTGTTTCAAATCCTGCATCAGCTGCAACTATGGCCAGGTAAAGACAAAAGCCCAGCAGAAGTATTAATCCCCAGTGCCAAAGGAAAACAAGCAGGAAGGGCAGTAACAACAGGCCAAGCAAAAAGAAAGCCGGGAACCAATGTGTAACCTTTATAGAGCCCGGGTGCGCTTTGCCGACCAGGACCCTGCCCTTGCCAAAGTTGGAAACCTGTGTAAAAAATTGATTGAAATTCGTCCTCCGCTGATGATAAACATAGGCCTCAGGGATAAGTCCAATCCTAAATCCCGCCTTTTTTATTCTGATGCTCAATTCAATGTCCTCAGCGAAACGATCAAACCGAAAGCCCGCTGTTTTTTTGAACACTGCTTTGCTGATCCCCATATTAAAACTCCGTGGCTGAAATCCCCTCGCTTTGCTTCCGCGAATACCACCCGTAGTCAAAACGGAGGACATGGTATACGCCATCGCACGCTGGATGAAAGTAAAATCTTTTGCACCCTTGTCGGGCCCGCCCCATGCATCCAGCTGGTTGTGGAGGAGTGATTTTTCCACTGACTCAAAATACTGCGGAGGGATAATGCAATCGGAATCAAAGACAACAAAATATTCCCCCATTGCTTTTTCAAACCCAAAATTTCTACTTTTTCCCGGGCCTGAATTCGGTTTGAAGAAATAATAGAGGGTAAGCCGGTTGGAATAATTTTCGAATACTTTTTCGCAGGTGATCGTAGAACCATCTTCCACGATAATCACTTCAAAATTCCTGTAGAATTGATGGGTCAGGCTTTCGAGCAATGCCGCTGCCTCCTGTGGCCGGTTAAACACCGGAATGATGACCGAATATTTTGGGTTACTCATGCGCAAGGCTCAAACAAAGCGACCATGATCAAAAATTAATTTCGCCGAATAACGTAGAGAATTCCGGCCCGTAATGCAAAATCGCCTTTGAAATAGAAATCTCCGATCGCCTCCACACGCCAAACCTTATTGAGGGGTTGCGACCATCCCGCTCCAAGAGAAGCATCGTTGGCCCCGATGAGGCCCCTGAAGCGAACAAAAATATTATCATTCGCATACCACCGCATGCCCATTACGAAAGAGTTTGCCCGGTATGTACCGTTGGTCCTGTGTGTCCACAACTCTGCCCCAGCGCCTACAGCAAAATGTCTGACTACAAAATAGTCGGCCTCCATTCCGAACTGAGCCCGGTCGAAAAGGCGCTGAATATCTGTCTTGATTAGATCCTGCGCTCCGCCCACTATGATGTCATGGGTGCTTTGGGCATTCGAGATTTGCAGCGAGCCAGAAAACAGAAAAACAATTACCCATTTTTTCATATCACAGTTTAATCATACGGATGGTTCTATCGTAAAGTTACCGCAATAATATCACTTCTTTTCTGCCAGTAATTTTTGAATGGCGAGGTATTCATCGCGCAGTCGGGCCGCTTCCATGAATTCCAATTCTTTGGCTGCTTTTTCCATCGCTTTTTTTGTTCGCTCCGACATCTTTGTCAATTCCTCCCGACCCAGATAGGCCATCACAGGATCAGCCGCCAGGGAAGCTTCTTCATTCTCGACATAATACCGTTTCATTGATTTTTTTGAATCGGCGACTTTGGTCTGGCCAAGAATGGATTCGCGGGACCTGACAATGGTAGTGGGGGTGATGTTGTTGGTCACGTTGTAATCCTGCTGAACCTTTCTTCTGCGGTCGGTTTCATCGATCGCGCTTCGCATTGATTCCGTAATGGTATCGGCATACATAATTACCCGGCCATTAACATTGCGGGCGGCGCGTCCTATGGTTTGGACCAAAGACCTTTGATTGCGCAGGAACCCTTCTTTATCCGCATCCAGAATGGCGACCAGTGAGACTTCCGGTAAGTCGAGACCCTCACGTAGCAAATTCACACCCACCAGTACATCAAAAACACCCAGCCGGAGTTCGCGCAATATTTCTACCCGGTCTAGCGTGGTCACCTCAGAGTGAATGTAGCGACACTTGACTCCTGCGCGGTCCATAAACTTAGTTAGCTCCTCAGCCATCCGTTTGGTAAGCGTCGTTACCAATACACGTTCTTTCTTTTTTGCACGTTCGTCGATTTCTTCTAAAAGGTCATCAATTTGATTACGGCTCGGTCGCACATCAATAACCGGATCGAGCAAACCAGTGGGGCGGATTAGCTGTTCGACAACTACGCCTTCTGATTTTCGGAGTTCATATTCACTCGGGGTCGCGCTCACGTAAACGACTTGGCCGAGGATCGATTCAAATTCATTAAACGTTAGCGGGCGGTTATCCATAGCCGAAGGAAGCCGGAACCCATAATCTACCAGGTTCACTTTTCGCGACCGGTCCCCACCCCACATGGCGCGGACCTGGGGTATTGAAACATGGCTTTCGTCAATGACCATCAGGTAGTCATCCGGGAAATAATCCAACAGACAGAAAGGACGGTCTCCGGCATTTCTTCTGTCAAAGTAGCGTGAATAGTTTTCAATACCGGAGCAATAGCCCAGTTCACGCATCATTTCAAGATCAAACTCGGTGCGCTCCTTCAATCGTTTTGCCTCAAGGTGCTTTTTTTCCTGCTCAAACATTTGCACTTGCAGGACCATGTCATCCTGGATCTCACGGATGGCTAGGCTTAGCATATCTTTCCCTGTGACAAAGAGGTTGGCTGGAAAAATAACCGCCACTTTTTCGTCCGATATTTTTTTCCCACTGATCGGATCGATGAGTTGAATGGCTTCGATTTCATCACCCAGAAAATAAATGCGCAAAGCGTAATCCGTGTAGGCCAGGAAAATATCCACCGTGTCACCTTTCACCCGGAACGTTCCTCGTTTGAATTCTGCTTCGGTCCGGTTGTAGAGGATGTCAACAAGGCCAAACAAAAGCCGATTGCGGGGAATCATTTCGCCCACGGTCAATTGGATGCGATTTTTGCCAAATTCCTCAGGGTTTCCGATTCCATAAATGCAAGAAACGGACGCCACCACGATGACGTCGCGTCGGCCACTGAGCAGGGAAGATGTGGCACTCAGACGGAGTTTTTCAATTTCCTCATTGATGGACAGGTCCTTTTCAATATACAGATTAGAAGAAGGGATAAATGCTTCTGGTTGGTAATAATCATAATAGGAAATGAAATACTCAACAGCATTTTCAGGGAAAAACTGTTTGAATTCTCCGTAAAGCTGTGCGGCGAGAGTCTTATTGTGGCTCAGCACCAGCGTCGGTCTGTTCACGTTGGCCACAACGTTGGCTATGGTGAAAGTCTTTCCGGATCCCGTAACACCCAGCAAGGTCTGGTGTGCTTCTCCCGACTCCAGGCCACTGATTAATTGGCGAATTGCTTTCGGTTGGTCCCCAGTTGGCTCGTAATCGCTGATCAGTTTAAAATCCACGGAGAAATATAATCGTTATTGACCACTGATAAAAATGACCGCTGATTAAAGGGATTAATCTGATGCCACGCTGATAAAGGGATTAATCTGATGCAGGCTGATTTAGAGACAGTTAAGACGATCTGCGCAATCAATAAAATCAACGCTCGCAGCGGTCCTCAGTTGTTCCAAATCGCCCAGGCTTTCTCGGCTTGAATATGCAGCATTTCGAGACCGTTCTTTATGTGGGCATCGCGCATTTCAGCCTTTTGCAAAAACAGTGTTCGGGCTGGGTTATAGATAAGATCGTAAATGAAATGATTTGGGGTAAGCAATTCAAAGTCAATTGCGGGTACGCTGTTGGTATTTGGCGACATGCCGAGCGGTGTTGTGTTGATAATCAGGTTGGATTCTGAAATGACGTTTGGATTTTTATCCAAGCTTTCATAAGTGTGCTCAACAAGGCCCTCTTTTCTGGAAACGATTTCAAATTTTATTTTCATGGCCTTTAGCGCTTCCTGCACGGCTTTGGAAGAACCACCGGTACCGAGAATGAGGGCCTTTGAACCTTGGGGATTCGGAAACCATTTTTGAAGGGTTTCAAAAAACGCATCACTGTCAGTATTGAATCCTTTGAGTCGGCCATCCTTGATCCGGATTACATTGACTGCTCCAATGCGTTGGGCGGCAGGGTCGATGTCGTTAAGGAATTGTAGAACCTTCTCTTTGTAAGGAATCGTAACGTTGAGTCCGCACAACCCGGGGTTTTCTGCGAGAAGCCCCTTTAGTTCATCGGCACTTTTCAGCGGATAGAGATCATAATGATAATCCCGGAGTCCGTCACGGAAAAATTTTTCGTCGAAATAAGCTTTTGAAAATGAATGTGAAACAGTCTCACCGATTAAGCCAAATTTTTTTTCCATTGTTTTCTAATTTGATTTCCGTCTTTTCAATCTTCACTAACCAACCCACTCCGGAAGCACCAACTGATAGCTTGAAATAGCCGGGATTCTTTCCTGTGATCCGATAACCCCCAAAGCTAATGTACTAAAGGGATAATGTTCCAGAATAAAACCTAAAAATCGCGAAAGGCTTCAATGGCTTAAAAAACAGCCCCCCGACCAGGCATAAATGGCCTGTCTCCCAAACCCTGTAATGGCATTATCAATCTGCGTGGAATGGTGGGGCCGAGTTATTCTTTTTGCGCTCAAGGCCCAGGAAGTGAAGAAAGGTATCCCCCCGCAATCCAAGCCTTATGGTTTCCAATGGCACTACTTCGTTGGGTGCAATATTTCCCAGGTTAACATTGGCACCAAGTAATTTGATAAACCAGACTTGTTGTGCTTTTTGAGGCGCTTCCCAAATAATTTTTTCGAACGGAATTTTAGTTAGGATCTCCTGGACGAGCCCGGACCGCACTTCGCCCGTGGAGCGAAACAAACCCACGTTGCCGCTTTCCCGTGCCTCACCAATGACTTTCCAGGCTCCCGCATCCAATTCCTTTTGCATGAGCTCGATCCACATATACGGCGGAATAATTTTCTCATCATCCTTGGAGCCCACTTCTGATAGCACGGTAACTTGCTCTGAAAGTTTGGCGATGTAGTCTAGCTTTTTGTCGTGGTCGAGATCAATAGAACCATCAGAAACCTCGGCAAAGGACATATCATATTTATCAAGAATTTTTCGGTAATCATCAAATTGGTCACGGATGATAAAAGCTTCAAATAGAGTTCCTCCAAAATAGGTGGGAATACCTGCGTCTCTGTAGACTTTGAGTTTCTCTTTTAGGTTTGGCGTTACATAGGATGTAGCCCATCCAAGTTTAACAATATCTACATGATCGGCACACATGCTAACAAAATCTTCAGCCTCGCGCACGCTGAGTCCCTTGTCCATGGCCATAGTAAAACCGATCTGCCTGGGCTTGGTGGTTCGCTCAGGTAAGTTTTTCAACATGTAATTCATCCTTGGTTTTCTTTTCTAAATTGATCGATGATTTTGTACAAAGCCTTTTGTGTTTCGGCCTTTGGAAAAAAATCGAATAAGACGGTGTGTCCCTCAAAGTCCAAAATTAGCGCATTTTCCAAATAACTAAAGGCTTCTTTGAATTTGCCTGCTTCGATCAGATAAACGGTCATACGATAAAAGAATTCTGACTCATCCGGGATTTCGGACATACCCTGAAGTAGTACCTCACAGGCTTTGTCAGGCTCCCCTTGTTCGTAATAAATAAACGACCAGTTCATCCAGATTTCTTTATCATCGGGACCGAGGTGGCTCGCCTCCTCGTAGGCACTGATGCTGGAGATGGTATTGCCAATTTTAAATTCTGCATGAGCAGCAGCTTTCCAGTACTCGGCGCTCAGGCTGTTGAGTTTGACGGCTTTATTGAAAAAATGCAGGGCCTGATACCAGCGCTCTTGTTTCTCCAAACAACTTCCCGCACCAAACCATGCTTCATCATACAGCGGATCCAGCTTGCTCGATTTCTGAAAATATTTCAACCCGAGATCGTATTGCGCCAGATTTTCGTAGGCCGTTCCCAAACAGCAATACACCTCCGGGCTGGGACCTTCAATTTCAATGGTCTTGCGAAACGCGTCGAGGGCCTTGGTATATTGCTCCAGGTTCATGAATGTGTTTCCCATATTAAAATGGGCGGAGGCGAAATTTTCATCAATGGCCAGGGCATACTCATAGGCCTCAATGGCTTCTTCGTAGCGTTCAAGCTTATTGCATACAATACCGAGGTTATACCATGCCGCTGAAGAAAAAGGATCTTCATCGATGAATTTTTTGTAATAGGAGAGACTGCCTTCCAGTTGCCCTACCACATCCAGGCAATAGGCTAGCTCATAGAGTGAGCCTTCATGTGCAATATTTACTTCAATCGATAATTTGTAGGAGATGATAGCATCTTCAAACTGCTCCATACTTTGATGTGCCAGGCCAATATTATAATAAATCTCATCGCGGTCTTCGTCAGCAAAATTCAATATGTTTTCATAGACAATGATCGACTCTGCATACTTGCTTTGCAACGAAAGAATAGATCCAATGGATAGATATATTTCCACATCGGTTGGATGGAGATTTTTCGCTTTTTCAAGTAAGTCGAGGGCTTCTTCGTATTCCTCAAGGTTAGAAAGTATTTGTGCTTTGACGGCAATCAGTTCGGTGGAAAAGGGATACTGATCCATTGCCTGATTAACGGCCGTTAATGCTTTTTTGAACTTGCTGGTTTCCAGATAGTGGTCGATGATTGTTTCAAAAGCATCAATGTCAAAAAAACTGCTGGAATTTTTTCTGAGATTCTCTTCAAACCGCCGGATCAACTCATCTTCCTCTTCTCTTTTCCTGAATTCGTGAGCCATTCTCTTAAGGGTTAATCTAAGGTATGCAAAAATTGGTTTAGACGAAATAAATGCACTCCTTTTAAAGGGCAAAGTTCCCACAATAAAAATCCAGGGCAATATTGTAGTTGTTATTTGTTTGTGGTAATCTTCCGTAGGTAATGGGCGCAACACCAGTCCAAGGTTTCATTCAGGGGCCGAAAGTGCATCTGTAGAACGTCTTTAGCCTTTTGCGGATCGTAAAAAAAAGCCTCCTTTGCCAACCGGGCACTTTGACGCGTGATCAAAGGCTCGGTTCCTGACATCCAGCTTGTGATTTCCGCTAGCCTGGCAACCAGTCCTATCCAAGGATTGCTTACTTTAATGAAAGGTGGATTTTTATGAAATCGTTTCGCGATTTCTGCAAAAAAATGTAGCATTGAAACTACCCCGGCATTGGCAATAAATTTCTGGCCAGTGTAATCGGAAGCGTAAATACGAAAAACCATTTCTGCCACATCGCGTACATCAATGTAGTTGAGTGATCCGGCGGTATAAAACGGTTTTTCATTCCAGACATATTGAAATAGCCGGGCACTGCTGTTGTTCCATTCCGCCGGAGCGAGGACGACCGAAGGATTAACCATCGTCGCCTTAAGTCCTTCCTCTATCCCACGATATACTTCCAACTCTCCCAGGTATTTGGAATGAGCATAATCTGAATTTAGGGCACTGTTGTCCCATTTACTATCCTCATCAATTCTTTCCACACCTTGCACACGGCCCAGCGCTGCAACAGAGCTGATGTGAATCAATTTATTAACCCTTAGGGTAAGGCATGCGTTGACCACATTTCTGGTTCCTTCAACATTGACATCACGTATCCTTCTTGCCTTTCTTGGATCGAATGAGACGACGGCAGCACAGTGAACGACCGCGTCAATCCCCGTCAGCGCTTCAGTGAGGGCTTGCATGTCCAGCACCTCGGCTTCTCGCAAGACAATTTTTTCGCGTACGTCATTCAGCAAATCAGTGTTGCTGTTTTTGCGAATTACAGCAATAACCTGAAGTCCTTGTTCAATTAACTTCTTTACGATAAAACTTCCCACCAGGCCGTTGGCGCCCGTAACAGCAATCATGCTTCAGAGTGTATTATTGAGTAGCGGTAAATCTAACGCTTTTTGAAAAGATCTGTTTTTCCGGGCATATTCTATCAGTTGCACGTGTTCCAGATGATGGCAATCGCTTCCCAGGAGATCAACCCAACCTTGATCGATTAGTTTATTGGCCATCTTTTGGATTGGTTTGGAATAATATCCGATGATCGATAGGATGTTCATTTGAAATAAAACCCCGCGATCTCTCAGGTCTTCTGCCTTCTCCAGATTCATGTAAGCATATCGCTCCGGGTGAGCCAACACGGGTCTGTATCCAGCCGACGTAATCTTAAAAATAAAATCATTCAATGGATAGGGTTCCGTGATCATGTTGGTTTCAAAAAGAATATAATGGTCCCCAAAAGTCAACAAGGCTTCACGGCTTTCGACTTTTCTGATTAACTCTTCATCCAGGTAATACTCGGCGGCAGCCTGGATTTCAAATTTTATGCTTTGCTTGTCCAGATAAGCATTTAAATCAACAAGGCCCTGGGTAATCAGTGCAGGGGTATTCCGGTAATAGTCTTGGATGATATGGGGTGTAGTGATGAGTTTTTTATATCCGAGTTCCTGGAATGTGCGAATGATGACCAGCGCATCCTCCAGTGACTTTACGCCGTCGTCTAATCCAGTTAACAAATGCGAATGGATATCCGTTGTGAGAGGAGAAGCAATTTTAACGGGGCGGCGGGGTCGTAGAAAGGACAGCACGTTTACATTTTGAGAAATTTATTGAATCGGTTTTTCCGGGGTGTATGGTCTTCATAATAACCGTAGCCATAAGATTTTGAAGATACCGGTAGCGCATTGAGCACCACCGCAATGTTGGTCAGTTTGTTGATGTTTATAATGCGGCGAAGGACGTTAATCGAATCCCTTTTCGAGTAATTTGCACGAAAAACATAAATGCAAAGATCAGCCCGCTTCATCGCTATTATGCCATCGGTCACCAATCCAGCGGGTGGGGTATCCAGGACAACATAATCATATTCTTTCTTAAGTTCTTCCAGCAACAACGAGAACTCACCATTTAATAATAGCTCAGATGGGTTGGGGGGATGAGGGCCGGACGGGATGTAGTCAAAATTGTCCAGTGCTGTTTTGATTACACAGTCTCTCCAGGCATTTTTTTTAATCAAGATGGTACTGATGCCTTTGCTGGGGTCAACGACGGCAAAGGGGAGGGCCACCTTATGTTTCCTCATATCCAGATTCAAGAGCGCAACCTTCTTTTTCGATTGGGCCAGAATACCACCCAGGTTGACAGCCAAAAAAGATTTACCCTCACCGGAAATGGTTGAAGAAATAGCGATGACTTTATTGGCCCCACCCGTTGCAAAGAAATCCAGATTAGTTCGCAGCGTACGGATGGCTTCACTCACCATCGATTTAGGATTATCGATCACATGAAGCGGGAAATCGG
>JAYVXP010000272.1:0-3247 GCA_043785125.1 Bacteroidia bacterium | reverse complement strand
CAGGATCTTTGTGCTTTGAAGAGCAACCCATGACCAGGAGGAAAATAAGAAGAAGGTAATTTTTCATCACTCAAATTTAGGATTCAGAATATCAAAATTCTAAAATATCGTGGGAAGTTTCTGTTTCATCGCACTCAGCCATTTTGCTCACTTCGCGGCAAGATCATGGTGAAGGTTGATCCATGATAAAGTTTGCTCTGGAAAACGATTCGGCCGTTCAATTTTTCCACCACTTTTTTAACTATAAATAAGCCCAGTCCGTTTCCTTTCGATCGTTCGCTCCCGCGAAAATACATATCAAAAATGCGATGATGGTACTGCTCGGAAATCCCTTGTCCATTGTCGGATACCTCAATAACCACCGCCCCTTCAGCTTCAAATGCTTTCAATGCAATGCGGGGTTTTTCCGGTGTGCAGAATTGAATGGCATTCTCGATCAGGTTTTCAATCGCTATTTTAATCAGGGCAGGATAGGAATGGAAATGGTTTTGCAATTGGACCTCCACCTGGAAGTCAATATTTTTGGCCGTCCAGTCATCATAAAATTTACCAACTGCCAACTCGAAAAGCTCCTTGATAAATACTTCTTTAAAAATTAATTCTTGCGAGCCCAAATCACTGACTGACTGAAGTTTCATCAGCATCTTGTCCAGGTTCCGGGCCGTTTCATTTACTTTCTCAAAGAGCTCGAGGGCTGCCAGATCTTTCACCGTAATTTTCGCGACCTCTGCCAGGCCCATAAAGGTGGTTAGGGGCCGTCGGAAATCATGAGATGACCGATAAAAAAAAGTGTCTAACTCCTTATAGGCCTGTTTCAGTTCCGTAGTTCGATCATCTACTTTCTTTTCCAGATTCTGATTACTTATGGCAATGGTCTCATAACTCTCTGTCAACTCTTCTGCCTGGGCCTGGATTTCTTCCTTTTGTTCAACAGCCTGTCTGTTCAATTCCGTCAAAGCCGAATTCGCCTCGACCAATTCCTCCGATTGCGCCTGGATCTCCTCGTTGCTCTCTCTGATATTCCTGTTGAGACGCGACACTTTTTTGAAATACCAGTAAAGGGTATAGGCCACAATGCTGATCAGGACCAACCCGAGTGCCACTGAGATAATGATGATCCGTTGCTCGCCAATTTGGGCTTCCTGAATTTCAATCTGAATTTGCTGCACCTGTCTATTCTTCTGCAAAAGCTCAATCTCTTTATCCTTTTTCTCCAGTTCATAAATGCTCTGCAGATTGGCAATACGATTAGTCAGGTTATTATTGAAAACCGAGTCCTTCAATTGTTCATAATACCGAGTGTATTGCAGGGCTTCTTTTAATTTCCCCTGCTGCTCCAAAATGTTTTTGCGTATTTGATACGACTCAATCAGCATGATACCTAATCCTAATCGACGGGCTGTCTCTTCGGCCATGTTAAGGTACACAAGTGACTTCGGAAGATCACCGAGTTTCACATACAAACGACCTAATGCAAAATAAGCCCAAGCCATCCCGGTTTGACTATGAATGGATTCGTGGATTGCCAGACCTTTCAGTTGATAGCGCTCCGCTTCCTTAAACTCTTTTTTCGATTCCAACGCATCACCAAGGCTGTTCATGGTATTGGCTTCCCCATTTTTGTCTTTCACTTTTATGAATAATTTCAGGGCCATTTGAAAATGGGTTATGGCTTCATCGTAACGACCCTGGGAGTCAGCTGAAATAATATTCCCATAGGAATTGTGCGCATCAGCCTCCTCAGCAACATAACCATTTATTTCCGCCGTCTCAATGGCCAGTCTGGTAAATGCCTCGGCCGGCTTAATTTGATCCATCAGGTAGTAATCCCATCCAATCCTAATTTGCAGCCGCACACGTTCCCGCTGAAAACCTTTTTCCTCAGCGATTTTAAGTGCCTCAAAATAATTCTTCAGGCTTACTTCATAATTGCTCAACTCTTCAAATATATAGCCTATGTCACTGAGTAATTTAACATAATGCTGAAGTGAACTTTTGTGATAGTAGTCTTTTACCTCTTTATACAACTTCAATGCCTCAGGCCTAAGCCCTTGTTGAAAGAGGATAAAAGCCTTTTGTTCTTTAATGTCAATTTGTATTTCAATCTGCGTATCTGAGTTGGATAATTTCTCAGCATGATTGAGGTATTCCATGGCTTTTTTTAGATCATATTGTTTTGCATACCATTGTGACAACAAGACCAGCGCATCAATTTGTACAGCTTTGTCATTCAGTCTTTCACGGATCTTCCAGGCCCGAAGCAAATATTTAATTTCATTATCCGGATCAGAAATCAAGCCATAGTACTTACCGAGATTTCGGTACAATGAAGAAAGTTGCCAGGGGTGAAGACTGTCCTTTAATATGAGAAAGGATTGATCATAGGAAAGTTTGGCTGAATCGTATTGAGCAAGGTTGCGGTACCGGTTTCCCAATTGAACAAAAGCATACCCTTCCAGGGATTTATCACCCGCCTCATTTGCCTGTCTTTGACCCTTCTTCAATAAAATAAATCCTGCTTCCTGATTACCCGTGAGGTACTCATACATCCCGTTGTAAATATTGGCCTCCGCCATCCCCTTGACATAATGGAGTTGCTCCGACAACTTCAGTGCCTCTAAAGCAAACCGATGAGATTTGTCAAGGCTGATCAAAAAAACCTCGAATGCCAACCGGTTAATGGCATCTGCCTTTTTCGTTCCAGACAAATTGGCTACCCTGTTTTGAAGGCTGTCAATTCTTGAAGATTGCGAATATGCATTATCAAAAAAGGAAAGGACCAACATCAAAACCACTGCGGGTCGGTAAAAGGAAATGCTCAAAGTCATGATTAAGTGTAAAGTAAGGATAAAATGATAAGCCCCCAAACAACCCACGCATGCACCATGGATGCTATTCTTATTTCATTACGGGGAAACAAACCCTCCTAGCTTAATACTCCCCTTCTCCCTATTTTTGATTTCCTAAATCCATACTGCATGAGCACAGACACCGTCACCGAGAAGAAAGAGCAATCGAGCCCCGCCGGATACAGGGTTCCCATACCATATCAGCCAAAAAATAAAGTCCGCATTGTTACTGCAGCCAGCCTGTTTGACGGCCACGATGCAGCGATCAACATCATGCGCAGAATTATTCAGGCCACGGGTTGCGAGGTCATTCACCTCGGGCACGACCGTAGTGTGGAAGAAGTGGTGAATACTGCCATTCAGGAAGATGCCCAGTCTATTGCGTTGACGAGCTATCA
>JAYVXP010000271.1:0-10504 GCA_043785125.1 Bacteroidia bacterium | reverse complement strand
GAACCCATTTGTTCAGCCAGACAAGAAGATTTCCTTGTGTCGTCAGAATGATTATTTTTTTCCGTTTCACCGTGGCCTGATAAATGCGTTGGGCGCACTCGGTAGCCGTCATCATTTCACTTTCATTTCGCGGTGACTCTCCCTGTTCTGATCCGTCTTTCGTAAGAGAATGCTTGCGAATATTGGAGGCCGTAAATCCAGGACACGCCGTCAGAACATGAACTTGCTTGTTTAGCATTTCGGTACGTAGGACTTCCAGAAAGCCATTCAATGCAAATTTCGATGCCGAATATCCTGCGCGGCCGGGGAGTCCACGATAACCAGCAATAGAAGAAATACCAATGACGGATCCTTTATTTCGCTGAATCTCCGGAAGACAAAACTTGGTAGCATACAGGGCGCCATAGAAATTAATACCCATGACCTTCTTCATCACCTCCATATCGACATCTTCAAACAAGGCGCGCATGGAGATTCCTGCATTGTTGATCAGTACATCAATTCTACCATAGATACGGAGCGCTTCGGCAGCCATTTTTCGGTTGTCCCCTTCCTTGCTTACATCTGCAGAAAAGCCAGCTATCGCAATGCCTTTCTGCTGAAGTTCGGATACCGTTGCATTGAGATTTTGAAGGTCCCTTCCGGTGATCAGGATTTTTGAACCCCGTTTTCCAAATTCAACCGCCAATGCTTTCCCGATTCCGGATGAACCTCCAGTGATCACAATTACTTTGTCTTTCATATCGTTTTTGCGTTTCAAAATTAATCAAAAACAAAGCCTTATTTTTGGATTGGCATGATGATGTTGAAAATTCTCTCCCGTCTACCTTTCCGGGTATTATACCTGCTCTCCGATTTTATCTTCTTTGTTGGCTTTCACTTACTTCGGTATCGGCGAAAGATCGTATGGAAGAACCTCATCCAATCCTTTCCAGAAAAGACAGGGAAAGAAATAAAGAGAATTGAAAAGGGGTTTTATAAAAACCTGTGTGATTATGCAGTGGAAACATTGGCGCTGCTTACCATTTCCCGGGAAGAATTAACGAAACGGATGATTTTCAAAAATCCTGAGGTGATACGATCATTCACCGACAAAAATCAATCGGTCATTATATTTGCCTCACATCAGTTTAATTGGGAGTGGCTTCTCGCAGCAGGGAGCTTCAGCCTAGCTGTTAATATTGACTTTGTTTACCAGGCTCAAAGCAGTAATCTGTTTAACCAATTTTTGCTTTTCTGCCGCACCCGCTTTGGCGCTTACCCCATCCAACGAGAACACGTAGCAAGGGAGGTTGTAAAAAGGAGAAACGTCGTGCGTGGGATTGCAATGATCTCGGATCAGTTTCCGGGCCTGGCGTCCGACAAGCGCTATTGGACTACTTTTCTACATCAGGATACGGCATTTTTCCAGGCGATAAATCAAGTAGCAGTTCTCACGCAGTACCCTGCTTTTTTCGCGGCCATAAAAAAGAATGGGCGTGGATTTTATGAAATTGATTTGATATTGATAGCACAACCTCCTTACAACAAGCAGACGTTTCATGTAGTAGACCAGTATGCGAAGGTCATCGAAGCCGCCATTGCCCATCACCCTGAAAACTGGTTGTGGTCACATAAACGATGGAAGAAGCCCAGGTTGTCAGGTGAGTAATTGTTCAATGTCTGCCCGGGAAAGCGATTTGATAATGCTCTCCTCCGTGCTGATCAGGCTTTCAGAAAGTTTTAGTTTGTGTTTTTGTAACGTAAGAATCTTTTCTTCCACTGTGTTGCGGGTAATAAACTTATAGGTGAATACTTTTCTCTTTTGACCAATACGGTGTGCCCGGTCTATAGCCTGAGCCTCTACGGCCGGGTTCCACCAGGGGTCAAGTATAAAGACATAATCTGCCTCGGTGAGATTGAGACCCAGGCCACCTGCTTTGATTGAAATGAGAAAGACTTTGAGCTCCGGATCTTTGTTGAATTTCTCCACCTGATCTTTGCGGTCGCTGGTTGACCCATCCAAATAGGCAAACTCAATTTTCTTTGACTTGAGATACTCTTTTACGATCTCGAGATGCTTGACGAATTGGCTGAACACCAAAAGCTTGTGGCCCTCCAAAATTGCATTTTCAAGCATATGTGAAATGTCTTCCAGCTTTCCGGATTCACCGGTATAAGTAGGATCAACCATGCGGGGGTGGTTGGAGAGCTGTCGCAATTTAGTGAGCCCTTCCAGGATGGTAAAACGGCTGTTGTTAATTCCTTCCTTCTCAATGAGGTCAAGAATCTTATGGCGATAGAAAGATTTAGCTTCTTCATACTTCTCTTCTTGCTCAGGGGTCATGTCGGTATAATGGATATTTTCCACTTTTTCCGGCAATTCAGTTGCCACCTGGGATTTAAGCCGACGCAAGACAAAGGGCTTAATGACCGAGTTTAATTTCCTGGTCTTGGCCTCATCGTGCTTTTTCTCGATGGGGATCTGGTATTCATTTTTGAAAAACGTCTGACCTCCGAGCAAGCCGGGATTGATAAAGGTCATTTGAGACCAGAGATCAAGGGTAGTATTTTCCAGGGGCGTACCGGTCAAGGTCAATTTGTACTTTGACTTTAACTGCATAACGGCCTTGGCAATATTCGATGTAGGATTTTTGATTACCTGGGATTCGTCGAGGATAACATAAGCAAAATAAAAATTCTGAAGCAACTCAATATCCAATCGTGTGATGCCATAGGAAGAAAGGACGACATCGTAATTGCCAAACCGTGAGATATCTTTATTTCGTTGTGTGCCGGTATAAGTAAGGATCTTCAGGTCAGGCGTGAACTTGGCCGCTTCCATTTCCCAGTTATAGATAAGCGAAGTAGGCATGATGAGCAGTGAAGTTCCACCCTTGCCTTTTTCTTTTTCTGATTGAAGCAGCGCCAAAGTCTGGACCGTTTTTCCCAGCCCCATATCATCGGCCAGACAGCCACCCAAATGAAATTCATTCAGAAAACGCAACCAGTTGTATCCTGCCTTTTGATAAGGTCGTAGTTTGCCCTGAAATCCTGTGGGTAAAGGGTATTCCTTAATGACTGTGAAGGATTCCAGATGACGGAGTCGATCGCTCATGTGTACTCTGGCCAGATTGCTTTCCTGAAGTTCTTTGAGAAGGTTGAGGTGGTATTTTTTTAGTACGGGTTTTTCATTCTCCCCGTGCGTTTCACTCATGGCAAAGAGATCACCATACTTAATGAGCCAGGCTTCCGGGATGATCGCGATTTCTCCATTGGGTAGTTTGAACTCCACCTTCTTTTTCATGATCAATTTGCGGAGTTCTTTGAACGAAATCTCATATTCTCCAAACCGGATTTTGGCGTGGATATCAAACCAGTCAATGTTTTCCTTTACCTCAAGTTCGATTACCGCTTTCCCAACAAAATACTTTTTATCCCGGTTTTCCGGTTGGCTGACTTCAAATCCGAGATTGAGAAGATTAACGCGGTTCTCATTTAGCCAGGAAAAGGCATGGGCTTTGTCTACGGCGGTGCGAAATCCCTTTAAGGGCAAGCCCAACTTGATCAGGGTTTGACTAAATTTTTTTTCCGCCTCCACATTTCGTTTCACCCGATGAAAAATGTAATCATTGTCCTTCTTTTCCAAGGAAACACTCACCGAACCAAATGCATCTCCGCGAAAACGATGCTTGCCATATTTAAAGGAAAGATCAAAAACAATTTTGCCGGCTTCTTCATTGTGATGGGGTGTATTGTTTAAATCTTCAAAAAGAGAAGGCACATTCTTTGAGTTGACTTGCGGGAGCTCAGAGATAGAGAGCAAAGGATGGGGTTCGTAATTGCTTTTGTTAATTTCAAATCCCTGCACTTCAATATCATCAAAGGAAGCAATAAGCGGAGCGACGAAACGGTTATAATATGTTTCTTCCAGATTTTTGGGGATAACGACAAATTTTTTGCTTAGAAAGGGGAGTAATTTTTTCCCATCCACCGGCTTATCAAAGCCATACAGTTTTCCATTGACCACCAACCACGCAGGATTTTTGCATACCAGATAGGCCAGCGGACTGGGGATATCTAACTTTTTTCCCTGGTAGGTAATGGTGGGATAGTAATTGGTATTTTCATCGCTGCGCATGAAGTGGAACTGAATACTGGCGCGATGTTCCATTACCTCAAGTCTGCGCCAGGTAGGTTCGCCATCGTTGCCCATTTCAAAAAGCATTTTGCCTTTCATTTTTTCCAGCACAATTGCCCGGCGTCGTTCCATGTGCGCCTCAATTTGTTCTTGCATTAACTCATCCCCTTTTTCTTTTTTGAAGATTTTGCTGAAGAACTCGTCTGGCTTGATGAGTTTTTTGGAAAAATGTTTCAGGACGGCGTCTTGGTTCATGCTGTCCATCAGTTCGATCAATTCAAAATCCCGATCATCAAGACCCTTTGCAAATTCGCGTGCGTTCTTATTGGATATATTTTGATGCTGGTAGGTCAGTTTGCCTTTCTCGTCAAGATGGACGATGAAGGATTCGAAAATATAACCCAGGTATTCGTGTTGGTACAGCGAATAAATGATTTGAAAAGGTTGTGCTGCCGAAACTTTCATGGCTTGTGACGGGAGTCGGTATGCCGTCTTTGTCTTATCCTGAGAGACCAAAAGAGGCGCAATTGTGCGCATTTTGGCACTTTTCAGAGTAAGCCGAATTGCAAAATAGGTACTTTTGACCAAATAAATTCTTCAATCTGAGACCAGAACATACATGCTCATTACGTGGCGGGTAGAGCGGCTCACGCGATAGCCGGACGGGGTATTTTAGAGTTGGTCGGTAGAGTGGAATTTAGCCGCGCGTGTGGCAGGATAAACTGAAACGAGAAAAGTGACCAGCACGATCACGCCGGAAGTGGAAACAAAATCAATCCAGTTCATTTTCACAGGATAATTTGGCACGACTGAAACATTTCCCATCCCCATACTGACCAACCCGAAACGATCTTGCATCCAGCAGATAAGCCCCCCCAGGACGAGGCCGATTGCAGCGCCAATGAATCCGATCAATGCACCTTCGGTCAGAAAGATCTTGCGAATGAGAGGCTGTCCGGCACCCAAAGCCGCAAGGATCGAGATGTCTTTTTTCTTGTCAATGGCGAGCATCATTAACGAAAAGAATATGTTGATGGAACCAATTGTAATCAATAGAGAAAGCGCCAGGAAGGTAAAAAGTTTTTCGATTTTGAGTAACCGATAAACGTCCTGATGTTGTTCTTCGTTGGTCAGGACGACAAAGGATTCCCCCAATTTTTGATTAATCGCGTCCTGGATGATTTTTACATCCCCGGTTGGGGCTATTTTTACTTCCAGTGAGGTTCTTTTATTGCCGTAGTCCATTAATTGCCGCACAAATTCCAATGGCATAAAAACATAATTTCCGTCGAAATTCTTTTCGATGGAAAAAACGGCCCCTGGCTTAATCGATTGGTGAGCATAAAATTGGGATGGATCCAGAGAGGGAGAAAATTTCAGGTTCTTGATATAATAAACCTGTAACAGGTTATAGTCGTCCTCGAGGTTTATAGACAAGGCATACTTCACTTCGCGCCCAACAATTGCATAGTTGATCCCCTTTTCGCGGAGTTTTAATTTACCTTCATCCAGGTGATCGTCGAGGCGATGCTGGTCGATGAAATTATCACTTACACCTTTGATGGTCAGCACCAGATCAGCTTCGCGATAGCGTACATAGGCATAGTCCTCGATTACTTCAGTTACGATTTCCACTCCGGGTATGGATTTGATTTTGGAAATCATTTGATCATTGATTTGAAATGATTTTCCTGTTGAAGCTTCGATTTTTAATTGCGGGTCAAAAGAGCTGTTGAGGGATCGCAATAAACCCTCCAGACCGTTGAAGACCGATAAGACGATGATGAGGGAGGCCGTCGCAAAGGCAACGCCTGCCATGGAAAGGGTGGAAATAATATTAATGAAATTTTTCTTTCGTCGGGAAAGAAAATACCGCTTGGCGATAAAGAGCGACAGGTTCAAAGGAGAGGTCTTTCGGGTTACTCTTTTTCAGATTCACCAACCAGAGGGGCGGGCGGAATTTTAAGACTATCGATCAGGGCATCCATTTTAGTGGCCTTTTCTTCCAGTTCATCAATAAAAAAAGCAAGTTCGGGGATTACCCTCACCTGTTTTCGAATAGTGTCGCCCAAAGCCTTGCGAATTTCCTTTTTTCGAAGATTGATTCGATCAAGAACGGCCTGTCTGTCTTTGATTAACATCATGCTCAGGTGGATTTTGGCAACGCTGAGATCGGGGCTCATTTGTACATCGGTAATGGTGATGAACGCATTTTCCAAAATGCCACGCCGGTCGCGTTGAAAAATATCACTCAGCTCCTTTTGAATTAACTTACTGAATTTCTGTTGCCGTACGGTTCCACTCATGGAGTAAAGATAGCTAATCTTGATGGTTCACGAATGACCCTAAAAATGCGTTGTTGTTGTATCCACATTTAGTCTTTTCACTGCTTCGTCGCATGAGATTCAATCCTGCATCATTACAAAAAGTGAGAATTCATTTTAAGGGGACACCAATGACGGGAAATATGGTTTAATTGCAGTTTCAAAAGGGTTCCATGCTACTTCGCTTCTTTCGCATCAACGATCCTTACCGATTGCTCGGCTTGCTCATACTGCTTTTACTGTTTAGCCTGCCTTATTTTATTAACCCGGCAATGAACACCATTCAGGAATTACGGAATTTTGTTTTAGGGGAGGCGATCCGCGATGGCAAAATGATGTACGTGGGGGTTGTTGACTCCACCGCACCACTCGCGGCAAGTGTTTTTGGGTTAACCGACTGGCTCTTTGGGCGATCCCTCCTGGGGCAGCATATTTTAGCCTTGACCTTTATCATTTTTCAGGCTTCCTTTTTTGCTATTCTGTTGATCAACAACAAAGCATACAACGACAACACGTATGTGCCAGCTCTTATTTTTGGATTGCTTTGTTTCTTTTCCTTTGATCTGCTTTCATTCTCTCCCGAATTGCTGGGATCAACCGTATTATTGTTTGCCCTCAATAATCTTTTCAAGGAAATTGAATTCAGAATTCAGAAGGATGAAATTATTCTAAACCTCGGTGTGTATCTGGGCGTAGCCACACTGTTGATTTTTTCTTACGCGATTTTTCTCATCGCTACAATCATCATTTTGTTTGCCTTCACCAGGCTTACCGTACGCAAACTGTTTCTTCTGCTCTTTGGATTTGGATTGCCCCATGCTTTGCTCATCTGTCTCTATTACCTCTGGGGTGAGACATCTTCTTTATTCCACAATTTTTACCTTCCCAACTTCACCGTAAGCGGAGAGATGCTGGTTGATTTTAAGAGTATTTTGGTGCTTTGTGCCGTGCCCGTCATTTATTTTATTTCCTCGTTGTTTATGCTAAATCGTGAGGCCCGCTTTACCAAATACCAGTCGCAGCTTTTCCAGGTGATGTTTCAATGGATGCTTTTTTGTTTGGTGCAGGTTTTCGTGGCCCGCGAATTGACACCGCATAGCCTCATCATTTTCATTCCTTCCCTGGCTTATTTTATCAGCCACTATATTTTGCTGATCCGCCGGAAATGGATTGCAGAAATCATGCTCTTTATTTTTTTGATTAGCCTCCTCCTCATCAACTTATTGGCTCGCTACGACAAAATTGGAAATATTGAATACACCCGTCTTTTCCCCAAATTGTCCCCTTACATAAACGGAGTTTTTGATAAACGGGTTATGGTTTTGTCCGACGATATAGGAATCTATCAAAAGAATAAATTGGCCGGATCTTTCCTGGATTGGAAACTCTCACGGGAAATCTTTGAGGAGCCTGATTATTATGAACATGTTTTGCTCGTGGACAAAGCAATCAAAATGGATCCACCTGATAGGATCATCGATCCAAATAATCTGATGAACAATTTTTTTGAAAGAATTCCTGAATTGCAAACCCGGTACAAGCGGGAGGGAGTAATTTATATAAGAAAGATTGTTTCCCAATAAGGAGGTCAGAAATCAACTATTGATTTTATTCACCCGACGTTCATGCCGCCCGCCCTCAAATGTGGAATGGAGAAATCGATCCAGAATTTTTTCTGCCAATTCGATTGGAATATGGCGGGCCGGAATGCAAAGAACATTGGCATCATTGTGTTCGCGGGCTACTGCAGCCAGTGATTCGTTCCAACAAATCGCGGCGCGAATACCCTGATGCTTGTTGGCGGTCATGGCCACACCGTTGGCGCTTCCACAGGTTAATAATCCTAAATCATACTCTTTCTTCTCCACAGCGCTGGCAACCAGGTGGGCAAAGTCGGGATAATCAGCTGATTCGTTCGTAAAGGTTCCAAAATCCTTTACGGAATAGCCATTCTTCTCAAGCCAATTTTTCAACAACTCCTTGTATTCAAATCCGGCGTGGTCTGCTCCGATTGCTATTTTTTCCTTCATACCTTATTTTGTTCTGCCTGAAGTTCAGCCTCCTCTTCTTTTTTCCTTTTTCTTAAGACGTAAGCGGAAACGAATATACTACCTTCGTAAAGGATGTACAAGGGCACCGATACTACCATCAGGCTGATCGCATCAGGAGAAGGGGTGACAAATGCACCAATGATAAGAATTACGACAATGGCATGTTTGCGATAACTGCGCATAAATTTGGGTGTAAGTATCCCGATTTGAGTCAGGAAATAAACCACCACCGGCAACTGAAATAGTAAGCCGCTGCCAATAACGAGACCAACAACAGTTCCAACATAGGAAGTAATATCAAACTCATTCTGAATCACAGGGCTGATAGAATAGGTTGCGAAGAACCATATTGACATGGGGCACATGACGTAGTAACCGAATAGCACACCGGAGAGGAAAAGAAATGAAATGGCTGCGACGGCACCCCGCGAGACTTTTCTTTCTTTGTTATAGAGTCCGGGACGAATGAACCGCCAAAGCTCCCAAATGACATAAGGAAAAGCGATTATCAAGCCGATGACAAATGCTGCCGTAAACTGCATGGTGAACTGGCCAGTCATATAACGGCTCTGGATTTTGAAAGGAATTTGCTTGACACAAAGTCCATCGATGCCAAAGTAATCTCCTAGCTGGCACAGGATATGGAAAGATGGAAAATTGGGTTTGGCTGGGGCAAAGATGATATTGTCAAAGATCCAGGGAGCGGCAAAAAATGCGATGAACATAAATACCATAATGGCTGTCAGGGAACGAACAACGTGCCAGCGTAATTCCTCGAGGTGATCGAGGAATGACATTTCTTTTTCTTCACTCATTTTTTCTATTTATGTGATGCCTCATTCAAAGGCACATTGCCTAAACCTGGCGCGAAGTTCGCAGAATAAATCTACGATGACCTCAATAAAATGATTTTAGTTGTAAAGTGGAAATTTCTGTACAAACCGATTCACTTTCTGCTTCACCGCCTTCAAATGCTTCTGGTCTTCCGGTTTCTTCAAAGTTTCGTCTATCAACTCAACGACCTTCACCACATCCTTTTCTTTCATGCCCCGTGTGGTAACGGCCGGGGTGCCAATGCGCATACCGGAAGTAACGAAAGGAGACTGTGTGTCAAACGGCACCATATTCTTATTGATGGTTATGTCGGCTTGAATCAAGGCTTCCTCCGCCTGTTTGCCCGTAAGATTTTTGGAGCGAAGATCGATCAGCATTAAATGGTTGTCCGTACCATTCGAGATAATTTTATAGCCCCGTTCTACAAATGCATGCGCCATCACCTTGGCATTTTTGGCCACCTGTACGATGTACTCAAAATATTCGTCTGTCAGTGCTTCCAAAAAAGAAATGGCCTTGGCGGCGATAACGTGCTCCAGTGGTCCACCCTGGGTGCCAGGAAACACACCGGAATCCAACACAGAAGAAAGTTTTCTGATTTCACCTTTGGGTGTTTTGAGGCCCCAGGGGTTGTCGATGTTTTTTCCAACCATAATCAACCCACCGCGTGGGCCTCTCAGTGTTTTATGGGTTGTGGTGGTTACAACGTGACAATGGTCCATCGGATCGCTGAGTAATCCGCGGGCAATCAATCCTGCCGGATGCGAAATATCCGCCATCAAGATAGCACCGCAGGCATCTGCTGCCTCGCGTAGTTTTTTATAGTCCCAGTCTCGGCTATAAGCCGATGCACCGCAAATAATCATCTTCGGTTTTTCACGTTGGGCGATTTCTATAACTTTATTAAAATCGATTAATCCTGTTTCCTTTTCGACACCATAGAAGGTGGGCTGATATAATTTTCCTGAGAAATTGACCGGGGAGCCGTGGGTAAGGTGGCCACCGTGGGAAAGATCAAATCCGAGAATTTTATCTCCAGGCTTAAGGCAAGCCAGCATGACGGAGGCATTGGCTTGTGCACCGGAATGGGGTTGTACATTGGCCCAGCTTGCGCCAAACAATTCTTTGACACGATCGATGGCGAGCTGCTCGATTTCGTCGACCACTTCGCACCC